>JAFGNI010000169.1 GCA_016927095.1 Anaerolineae bacterium
GGGAGGTCGTGCAGGCGCCCCTCCTCCTCCACCGGCAGATGCGGGAAGCGCTTCATGAAGGCGCCGGCGAAGAGCCCACTGCCCGAGGCGCTGGGCACGCCGTTCTTGTCGTAGACCTTGACGCGGAAGGCACCCGACGTTGGGCTGTTCTTCTTGAAAATGAAGCCATTGAGCTTCGCTTGGGCCAGCTCGTCCAGTTTGACCCGCGTGAAGGTCATCATGCGCTCGGTCTGGTCGGTGCCCGAGCGGGGCATGATGAGCCGCGGGTTTTCAGGGTCCCCGACGAGGCGCATGCTCTCCCGCGGGATCGGCAGCCCCGACTCGACCTCGGGACAGACGGGCACCCATTCATCGACATACTGGCCCAAAACGTCGGTCACATAACGATCGTGCTTGTGACCGCCGTCGTAGCGGACGCGCTCGCCCAACAGACATGTACTGACACCCACTCGAATGCGTGGTTCCTCACACGGCTTGCTCTCGACCATATCGACTCCTCTCACAGGATCCGGCAACTTAGCCACTTGGGGCTGTCGCATGTCATCGCAACTCAGCTGCGCACGTCATTCTGGGCGGGTCAGTCGATCACCCGCGCTGGTGATCGAGGCCGGCGAAGAGCCTGTCCTGAGCGTAGCCGAAGGATGTCGCGCCGCAAGTCCGGGTGTGCATTGTGGCGCGAGATTCTTCGCTGGCAGGGACTGTCGACCGGGATGATCGTAGGACCCGCTCTGAATGACAGATAGTCTCTCTAGAAAGCCAGATATGATAGCTCTGCTTAGCCACACCCTCCATCCATGGACGCATCCACCAGGGCCAGGATCTCCTTCTCGAGGACGGCTGCCCGGGCATCAATCTCCCGTGCCTCAGCGACAAGCTGTGTAGCGGCCTCGCGATCCGTCAGCCCTCCCGCATTAATCCGCACGTTAAAGCCGGCGCCGCGCACGGCGGCCCGGGCGCACAATGCCCCTACCCCAGCATCGGAGATCGCGTTGGGGTTCCCGATCTCTGCCATCGCCTTCACCACATCCATCGCCTGCAGCGCCGCCCGCATCGTGCGCAACGGCACATCGATGGCCCCCCGCGTCGCTTGCTGAATCGCCGCTTCCCGCTCAGTCCGCTCCTCAGGCGTCTCCTTCGGCAGCCCGTAGGCCGCCATCAGCGCGTCAAAGGCGCGACTGTCCTCATCCACGAGCGCCAAAAGCTCCTCCAGCACTTCCCGTCCGCGCACCGCCCAATCGGAGAAGGTCTCCCAGCGGGCGTCCCACCCCCGTTTGTGGGCCGAGCCGTTGGCCACCATGGTCCCTAACGCCGCGCCCAGCGCGCCCACCGTCGCCGCCACCGAGCCGCCCCCGGGCGTAGGCGCCTCGGAAGCCACCGCGTCAACGAACCCCGTGACGGTCTTATCCACCAGCTGCGGGGCCCGGGGGGTCCGCGCCGCCATCGCAAGCTCGATGACGCGCTCCTGGGGTTTGAAAGGCGCCAACTCGCTCAGGCCCAGCGAGCGGACCGCAATCTTGATGATCTCGGAGGTTGGGATGCCCAGGGACCGCTGCTGCTTGCGCAGGTAATACTCGCCCGCCTCCCGGAGCACATGCAATGGCACCATCCCCACCAGCTCTGAACCGGTGACGCGCAGGCCACGCGCCGCCGCGCGATCGCACGCCGCCTCAAAAGCCTCGTGCAGCGGCGTCGCTGCCAGGTCCGTCAGGTTCATCGACACCTGGCAGATCCCATACTCCTCGATATACCATCCGATGGCCTTCACACCCTCGAGGACGCCCGGGATCCGCACAGGTTCGCCGCTCTCGTCACGTATGACCTCCCCCAGCAGCGAACCGCCCTCGCGCTTCACCCGGCCCCGCTCCCGCAGGTCGAAGGCCACGGCGTTGGCCCGACGCGTCGAGGTGGTGTTGAGGTTGATGTTGTAGGCGATCAGGAAGTCGCGCGCGCCGATCACCGTGGCCCCGGACCGTGGATTGAAGGTTGCGGGCCCAAAATCCGGCTGCCAGTCCGGATGCTTCAGCTTATCCCGCAGCCCCTCATACTCGCCCGCCCGAATGGTCGCCAGGTTCTTGCGCTCGGGCCGGGTGGCTGCCGCCTCATAGAGATAGACGGGAATCCCCAGCTCCTCGCCCACCCGCTGCGCCAGGCGTCGCGCGTGGGCCACGACCTCCTCCATCGTGATGCCTGCGACCGGCACCAGCGGACAGACATCGGTGGCTCCCATCCTGGGATGTTCGCCATGGTGGGTGCGCATATCGATGACGGCGGACGCCGCGCGGATCGCGGCATAGGCCGCCTCGACCACGACCTCGGGCTCGCCGACAAAGGTCACGACAGTCCGGTTGGTCGAGGCGCCTGGGTCGACATCCAGCAACTGCACTCCGTCCACCGCCTCGATGGCGTCGGTGATCTGGCGCACGACCGCCATATCGCGTCCTTCGCTGAAGTTCGGGACACACTCTATCAAGGGTGGCATATAGATCCTCTTTGACATTATGACGTTTCAACGTTTAAACGTTTGAACGTTCAAACGCTTAAACAGATCTACGGCGGGCCGATGTCAACTCCGACCAGGCCCGCTAAGTCGTCGCCCTCTACGAGCTGGCGTGCTGCCGCGATGTCTGGAGCGTGCCGGCGATCCTGCGCGTAGAAAGGCACCCGCTCCCGCAGCAACGCTACCGCTTTCTGCAAAGTGGGCGAGGTCTTGAGCGGCGCCCGGAAGTCAATGCCCTGGACCGCGCAGAGGTACTCGATCGCGAGGATACCGGCGGTATTGTCAGCCATCTCACCCAGCCGCCGCGCCGCAAAGGTGGACATGCTCACATGATCCTCCTGGTTGGCCGACGTCGGCAGGCTATCGACCGAGGCCGGATGCGCCAGAGACTTGTTCTCGCTCGCCAACGCTGCAGCGGTCACCTGGGGCAGCATGAAGCCGGAGTTGAGACCACTGTGCTCTACCAGGAAAGGCGGCAGATGGCTCAAGTGCTCATCAATCAACAGGGCAATCCGGCGCTCCGACAGCGCCCCGATCTCCGCAAGCGCCAGCGCCAGCGTGTCAGCGGCAAAGGCTACCGGTTCCGCATGGAAGTTGCCCCCAGAAAGGATCTCACCCGCACCGGCAAAGACCAGCGGGTTGTCCGAGACGGCATCCGCCTCGACCTCCAACGTCGCGGCGACCTGGCGGATCAGGTCGAGGCACGCGCCCATCACCTGCGGCTGGCATCGCAACGAGTAGGGGTCCTGCACCCGCGGACACTCACGGTGCGAACACCGGATCTCACTGTCCGCGAGCAGCTCACGATAGACCGCCGCAGCGTCCCGCTGTCCGGCATGCCCGCGCAGGGCCTGGAGGCGCGGGTCGAAGGGCACATCGGTCCCCATCGCCGCGTCGACCGACAGCGCGCCAATGACCAGCGCCGCCTTGAACAGCGTTTCCGCGCGGAAAAGCGCCACGAGCGCCAGGGCCGTCGATACCTGTGTGCCGTTCAGCAGCGCCAGCCCCTCTTTGGGTCCCAGCGACAGCGGCGCGATCCCCAACTGCGCCAGCACCTCCGCCGCCGGGCGAATCTTGCCATAACAGCAGACATCGCCGATCCCCAGAAGCGTCGCGCTCATATGGGCCAAAGGTGCTAGATCGCCCGAGGCTCCGACAGAGCCCTTAGCCGGAATGCAAGGGTAGACCTCGTGGTTCAGCAGCACGACTAAACGGTCGATGGTCGCCTGGCGCACACCCGAATAGCCTCGCGCCAGGCTGTTGATCTTGAGCACGAGCACCAACCGCACGATCTCCGGTGCCAAGTACGGACCGACGCCCGCGGAATGCGACAGCACCAGATTCTCCTGCAACTGGGACAGGCTCTCGTCAGAGATCCGGGTGTTGGCCAGGATACCGAAACCCGTGTTGATGCCGTACACCGTCTGGTGCGCAGCCAACACATCCAGGACGGTCTGGTGCGCGGCCTCGATCAAGGCCAAGCACGCAGGATCCAATGTGAGCCGCGTCGGTTCCCGATAGACCCGCCGCAATTGCGCCAGCGACATCGTGCCCGGCGTGAGTGTTAGCTCGTACAAGGTGGTCTCCTTAGGGAAATGTCAGCTATCAGCTATCAGCGGTCGGCCCGGAGCTGGAAGTAGGGAGAAAGGAGTAAGAAGTATGCTTCCGGAGAAGTGCTTGCTCCGCGTACGCTACTTCTGTCTCCTTTCTCCTTACTCCCGCTTCTCGCTGAAAGCTGACAGCTGACCGCTATCGCGCCATCGGCAAATCGAGCCCACGCTCCTTCGCGAAAGCGATGGCGTCCGCGTAGCCGGCGTCGGCGTGGCGCATCACACCGGAGGCGGGGTCGTTGGTCAACACCCGCGCCAGCCGGCGCGCGGCGGACCGCGTGCCGTCGGCGACGATCACCAGCCCCGCGTGCTGGGAAAAGCCCATCCCGACGCCACCCCCATGGTGGAAGCTGACCCAGGTTGCCCCGCTGACGGCGTTGAGCAGGGCATTGAGCACGGCCCAGTCGGAGACGGCGTCCGAACCATCACGCATGCCCTCGGTCTCGCGGTTGGGGCTCGCGACGGAGCCGGCGTCCAGGTGGTCCCGACCAATGACCACCGGCGCCTTGAGCTCGCCGTTGGCCACCATCTCGTTGAAGGCCAGCCCGAGACGGGCCCGGTCGCCAAGACCCACCCAGCAGATGCGCGCCGGCAGGCCCTGGAAATGGATGCGCTCCCGGGCCATATCCAGCCAGTGGTGCAGGTGGGCGTCGTCGGGCATCAGCTCCTTCACCTTGGCGTCGGTGCGGTAGATGTCCTCCGGATCGCCGCTCAGCGCGGCCCAACGGAACGGGCCAATGCCCCGGCAGAAGAGGGGGCGGATATAGGCGGGGACGAAGCCCGGGAAGGCAAAGGCCTGCTCGACGCCGGTGTCATAGGCGACCTGGCGGATGTTGTTGCCGTAGTCAAAGACCGGTATGCCGTCATAGTGGAAGGAGAGCATCGCCCGGACCTGCACCGCGATCGAGGCGCGGGCCGCTTTGATCACCCGGTCGGGATGGCTCTTCCGCAGCTCGGCAGCCTGCTCCAGGGTCCAGCCGATGGGCAGGTAGCCGTTCAAGGGATCGTGGGCCGCAGTCTGGTCGGTGACCAGATCGGGTCTCACCTTGCGGCGCACCAACTCGGGGAAGACCTCGCCCGCGTTGCCCAGGAGGCCGATGGACCGCGGGGTGCCGGCCTCGCAGGCCGCCTTGACCTTCGCCAGCGCGCGGTCGAGGTCGGTCTCCATCTCGTCGACGAAACCCATCTCCAGGCGCCGCTCGATACGCGCGGGATCGCACTCCACAGCCAGCATCGAGGCACCTGCCATCGTGCAGGCGAGAGGCTGCGCGCCGCCCATACCGCCCAGCCCGCCCGTGAGAATCCACTTTCCGGTCAGATCGCCGCCGTAGTGTTTCTTGCCTGCGGCGACGAAGGTCTCGTAGGTGCCCTGGATGATGCCCTGGGTACCGATGTAGATCCACGACCCCGCCGTCATCTGCCCATACATCATCAACCCGGCGCGGTCCAGCTCGTTGAAGTGCTCCCACGTCGCCCAATGAGGCACGAGGTTGGAGTTGGCGATGAGCACCCGGGGCGCGTTCACGTTCGTCTTGAAGACGCCCACCGGTTTGCCCGACTGCACCAAGAGCGTCTCGTCCCGTTTGAGGCGCTGCAGGGTCGCGATAATGGCGTCGTAGCACTCCCAGTTGCGGGCTGCCCGCCCGGTCCCGCCGTAGACCACCAGTTCGGCGGGATTCTCCGCCACCTCAGGATCGAGGTTGTTCATCAGCATCCGCATCGGCGCCTCGGTCAGCCAGGACCGGCAGGAGAGCTCGGGCCCGGTCGGCGCCTTGATCTTGCGCTCGGCATCATACCGCGTGGACATCGCCACCTCCTTCGATAGATGACAACTGCGCTTCGTCACGATCGGTATCCTTAGTATACTAAGGTCATCAGAACCACACAATGTTTGCGTGGGCAAAGGAACATCACATGAGTGTAGATCTGATTCTGCAGGACGTGACCATTGCGACGATGGTGAACGGGCGCTACGGCCTCATACCTGACGGCAGCGTTCTTGTGGATGATGGGGGCATTCAGTGGGTGGGGCCGGCGATCGCACAGCCCGAAACACGTGCGCGCAAGACCATTGCCGGGCGCGGGCGGCTCGTCACGCCGGGCCTCATCGACTGCCATACCCATATCGTCTACGCGGGAAATCGCGCGCACGAGTTCGCGCAGCGGCTGGCGGGCGTCTCGTATGAGGAGATTGCCCAACAAGGTGGCGGCATCCTTGCCACCGTGCGTGCTACACGCGCGTGCTCAGTCGAAGCACTGGCTGCAGCGGCGCGCCCCCGCATACGTGTGCTGATGCGTGAGGGGGTCACGACCCTCGAGATCAAGACAGGCTATGGCCTCGACCTCGAAAACGAAGCCAAGATGATCGATGCGATGGATATGCTAGCCGCGGATCTGCCGGTCGAGATTGCGAAGACCTTCCTCGGCGCTCACGCCCTACCCCCGGAGTTCCGTGGTCGCAAGGATGATTATGTCGAACACTTGTGCCAGACGATGATTCCTGCGCTGGCATCCCGTGTGGAAGCGGTGGACGCCTTCTGCGAAGGCATCGGATTCACACCCGCACAAACCCGGCGGATCTTTCAGGTGGCCCGCCAGCATAGACTGGGTCTCAAGATCCATGCTGAGCAGCTCAGCAATCTGGGGGGCACCACCCTAGCAGCCAATATGGGCGCGCTGTCCGCGGATCATCTGGAGTATATCGATCGTGAGGATGCTGCCGCGTTGGCTGTGGGGGGCACCGTGGCTGTGCTCTTGCCCTGCGCAGCCTACTACCTCCGGGAACCACGGCGACCACGGGTAGACCTGCTGCGCCGCTTCGCCGTTCCTATAGCTGTGGCATCCGATGCTAACCCCGGCACTGCGCCCGGTTTCTCACTGCTGTTGGCAATGAACATGGCCTGCGTGCTCTTTGGTCTCACGCCGGAGGAAGCGCTAGCCGGTGTCACTGTTCGCGCAGCCCGTGCCCTGGGCCGTCAGGATCGTATCGGCACCGTAGAAGCTGGGAAACAGGCCGATCTGGTCCTCTGGAATGCCAAGTCGCCCGATGAACTTGTCTCTACGATAGGGTACAACCCCGGCGCCACGGTGATCAAGTGGGGGCAGGTGCGCGACTGACCTTCCCGTCTCATACCCGACGCCAGAGACGCATCCAGCGTAAGGCGAGGTCGCTGGAGATCCCGACGAGTTTGCCCGCCAGCCCACCGCGCAGCCGTTTCTCGAGAACCTGTCCGCTCCCCCACACATTCATCTGGCCATAGGTCGGGTAGACGTGAATCGTCGTAGCGATGTCCTGAACACTCAGATGGCCCTCCAGGACGTGGATCCACTCCTGGATGCTCTCGCCGGCCTTCCCGGAGACGATGGTGACGCCCAGGACCTTGCCTTGCCTCTGGACGATCTTGATGAATCCCTCGGTATCGCTCTCAGTGCGGGGACGGTCGATGCGCGCCAGCGGCACCATGCTGGTAACGACGCCGGACCCATATCGCTCACGGGCCTGCGATTCGGTCAGCCCAGCGTGGGCGACCTCAGGCTCGGTGAACGTCGTCCAAGGCACCCACGCCCGCACACCCTTGGAGGCGCCGGGCAGGAGGGCGTTGCGCACCGCCGTCCGGCCTTGCCAATCCGCGTAGTGGGTAAACTGGAAGCCACCCAAGCAATCGCCCACCGCGTAGATGTGCTTCTGACTGGTGCGCAGCTGATCGTCGACCTCGATGCCCCGTGCGGTGTAGACCACCCCGGCCTTCTCGAGGTCGAGGCCGGCGACATTGGGCCGCCGTCCCACAGCCACGAGCAGTGCGTCAGCGGTGAACAGCCCGCGATCTGTTTGCACGTGAATGCCTTCCGCATCCTGGGTCACCTGTTGCGCTCGATGGCCGGCCTTCACGGCGATGCCCTCGGCCTCCAGGACCCGGACCATCACCGCTGAGGCCTCGGGCTCGTCACGGGATAGGAGGCCGTCCGTAGCCTCAAGGAGCGTAACCTCGCTGCCAAGCCGGCGGAATGCCTGGGACAGCTCACACCCGATAGGCCCACCCCCAATCACGACTAGCCGCCGCGGCTGCGACTCCAGTGCCCACACGTTGGAAGACGTCAGATAAGCAACATCCTCGATGCCGGGTACCGGCGGCACAAAGGGATGCGCCCCTGTCGCTATAACGATGTTGCGACCTCGCAGTCGCTGGTCCCCGACGACGACGGTGTGCGGGTCCTCAAAGCGTGCCGCGCCAAGGACGACATCCAGCCCCTTCTGGCGCATGGCATCCGGTGACTCCTCGACGTACGTCTCCTCAATGATGCGGCGCACGCGGGCCATCACCGCATCAAAGGCCACAGCCGGGCTCTCAACCGAGATCCCATAGGCCTCCGCGGTACGCACATCGTGGGCCACTTGCGCAGCCTTGAGGAGACTCTTGCTCGGGATGCAGCCGGTCCAGGTGCAATCGCCCCCGATATGGTCGCGCTCAACCAGCACCACCCGAGCACCGAGCTCCAGGCCGAACGTAGCTGCAGTCAATCCACCAGAACCCGCACCGATGACCACGAGGTCATACACATCAGCCATTGTCTTCTCGCTTTCTGTATTTAGCCGCCAGCCCTTGCTATTCTCTAGATGCGTAGTTCTCACCAGAGCTTACCTGTTGAAGGCCACCCTCACACAAACGCAGTCCCAACGCTACAAACGCTTCACAGCCTCAGCCCAACGAACTCCAGTGTTCCCATGCGCAGCCGGCCCCTACAATGAGTATAATAATAGTAGGGAAGAACGAAGCGTTAGCATAAAGGGGAGGATCTATGGTTGCGCAGAAGGACTTCAAGCGCATTGAGAAGTACGTCTGGGAGTTGCCCAAGTCCCACAGGCAGGACATGCGCGTGCCCGCCCGCCTCCTCGCCAACCCCGAGCTCTTCAAGAACGCCTTCGACGACAAGTCAATGGAGCAGTTGGCCAATGTCACGACGTTGCCCGGCATCGTCAAGTACGCGATGGCGATGCCGGATTTCCACCAGGGCTACGGCTTCCCTATCGGTGGCGTCGCCGCAACACGCAAGGACAGCGGCGTGATCTCCCCGGGCGGCGTCGGCTACGACATCAACTGCGGCGTCCGCCTCCTAGGCAGCACCGTGACGGCGGAGGAAGTCCGCCCCCACATCAGGGATCTTGCCTCTGCGCTCTACCAGGCTTGTCCCAGTGGGGTCGGCGAAGATGGGCGGCGCAGTGTCTCGGATGCGGAGCTGACCCAAATCGTGACAAAGGGCGCACGCTGGGCATTGAAGCAGGGCTTGGCGCACGAAGAGGACATCGCCCACACCGAGGAGCAAGGCTGTATGGACGGCGCCGATCCCTCGAAACTGAGCGCGCGTGCGCGGGACCGGGCGCGATCCCAGGTCGGCTCCCTGGGCGCGGGCAACCACTTCATCGAGGTCGACGAGGTCACCGAAATCTATGACCCGGATGTCGCCGATGCCTTCCGCCTGTCGCAGGGACAGATCGTGGTCCAGATCCACTGCGGCTCGCGCGGCTTCGGGCACCAGGTCTGCACCGACTACGTCAAAGAGCTGCAATCCGCGATCCACAAATACGACATCTCCTTGCCGGATCGACAGTTGGTCTGCGTCCCGGTCGACTCTCCTGAAGGGAAGGCCTACTTTGGGGCGATGGCCTGCGCCGTCAACTACGCCTTTGTCAACCGCCAGATCCTAGCGCAGGGTGCGCGGCTGGCTTTTGAGCTTGTGTTGGCGGGAAAGGTGTCGGACCACAATCTCTACCAGGTCTATGACGTGGCCCACAACATCGCCAAATTCGAGAAACATGAGGTGGACGGCAAGCAGGAGACATTGATGGTCCACCGCAAGGGCGCGACACGATCTTTCGGCCCGAGCCGCCCTGAGGTGCCGCCGGCCTACCGGGATGTCGGGCAGCCCGTCATGGTCCCGGGGTCGATGGGCACAGCCTCCTACGTGATGGTAGGTACGGACAAAGCGCTGGACGTCTCATTCGGCTCCACCTGTCACGGGGCGGGACGCACGATGAGCCGCACCGAAGCTCGGAAGTCCATATGGGGGGCCGATCTCAGACAGGAATTGGAGGCAAGCGGCATCGTCATCCAGGCCGGCAGTATGAAAGGGCTCGCCGAGGAAGCGCCCGCCGCATACAAGGATATCAGCCAGGTGGTGGAAGTGGTCCATGGCCTGGGCATTGCTCGTAAGGTGGCGCGACTGGAGCCCTTGGCCGTCATCAAGGGATAGCGAGTATCTGCTGGGCCGCCCTCGGGCAGGCCCAGCTTGAAATGAGAGCGACAATACAACAATAGTGGCTTTGGCCAAAGGAGAACAGGGATGGCACAGATAAAGCGATCGGCGCAAGCACGTTGGGAGGGCAGCCTGAGGGCTGGGATGGGCCAGATCAACTCGGAAAGCGGCGCGATCAAGAAGCAACCCTACAGCTTCAGCACGCGCTTTGAGGATGAGCCCGGCACCAATCCCGAAGAGCTGCTGGCGGCGGCACACGCAGCCTGCTTCAGCATGGCTTTCTCACTCACACTGACTGAGAAAGGTCACAAACCCGAGGCCATCGAGACGCACGCCACGTGCATCCTGGCCTCGCAGCCGGAGGGGGGCTTCAAGATCACAGAGATGCACCTATCCGTCCAAGGCGTCGTACCTGGCATAGATGCCGCCACCTTCAGGGAGATCGCAGAGGAAGCTGACAAGGGGTGCCCGGTCTCCAACCTCCTGCGCCCCGGTCTGAAGATCAAGCTCACAGACGTTACGCTGAAGTAGCACAGCAAAACACCGAATCGCCCCCGACGCACGCTATATGCATCGGGGGCGACACGTTTGTGTTGCCGTTGAGGCTACGATCGCGCAATCATCGCGCCGGACGACGACGCCCAGGCTACCAGCCAAAGATCTCCTTGGCGACCTGCCCCAGCACCAGGGGCACGAAGCTCAGACCGAGAACGAGAGCCCAACCGGTCAAACCGGGATCCACGACGCCCAGCAGATTCGCGAGGAACGGCACGTAGACGGCTAAGCCGAGGAGCACCACACAGAGAGCCAGCGCCCCCCAGACGTAGGGGTTCTGCGTCACCTCGTTCTTGAAGACGCCGGCATCGTGATCCCGCATATTGAAGACGTGCCAGAGCTGTGCGAAGGCCAGGGTGAGGAATGAGAGGGTGATCGCACGTGGTTGCGACATCCCCAGCCAGGTGAGACCCAAAGCCAACGCAGCCAAGACAGCAAGCGTAATGATGGCGCTGAAGCCCCCAATGGCGACCCAGTGCTGCCGTTCCAGGATGGACTCCTCCGGATCTCTGGGGGGCCGCGCCATCAAGTGCGGGTCGCCCTCACCGACGCCCAGCGCCAGGGCCGGGAAGACGTCGGTGACAAGGTTGAGGAAGAGAATCTGCAACGGGCGGATGGGCAGCGGCGCATTGACCACCGAGGCCAGCCCCACCACGAGGATCTCAGCTACATTGCACGAAAGCAGGTAGAGCACAAACTTGCGGATGTTGTCGAAGATCGCGCGGCCCTGCTCAATCGCGACCACAATGGTCGAGAAGGCGTCGTCCTTGAGGATCATGTCGGCGGCTTCTTTGGCGACCTGGGTGCCACGCCGGCCCATCGCCACGCCGATGTCCGCCTTCTTCAGGGCAGGCGCATCGTTGACGCCATCGCCCGTCATCGCGACAATCGCGCCTGTGCCCTGATGGGCAGCGATGAGGTCGAGCTTCTGCTCCGGCGTCACGCGGGCGAAGATCGGGGCATCGAGGACCCTTTGGCGCTCCTCCCCGCCAAGATTCGCTACATCCTTCAGGTCCTGTCCATATATGACGTCAGCATCGCTCTCGCCTACGAGACCCACAGCGCGGGCGACGTTGCGCGCGGTCGCGGGCTGATCGCCCGTGACCATCACGACGCGGATCCCCGCCTTCCTACAGGCCTCCATTGCGGGGCGGACCTCCTCACGGGGCGGATCCAGGAGCGCAGCCAGACCCAGGAAGACGAGATCCTCATAGGGATCGGCCTCTTCGCTTTCCACGATTCTGGTTGCCAGGGCGATGACGCGTAGGCCGTCGGCAGCTAGCTCTTCGTTACGGTCTATCCAGGCCTCGCGCTCTCCCTTCTCAAAATCACGAATCCCTTTCTCGGTCATGATCTGCGTCGAGCTGTCGAGCACAGGTTCCAAAGCGCCCTTGACGGCGATGCGGTAGTCACCGTTCGGCTTGTGGAAGGTCGCCATCATCTTGGTCTCGGCCTCGAAGGCCACCTCGCGCACCTCGGGCATCGTCTCCAGCAGATCGGGTCGTCGCATCCCCGCCTTGGCGCCGGCCACCAGCAGGGCGACCTCCAGGGGATCGCCGAC
>JAFGNI010000745.1 GCA_016927095.1 Anaerolineae bacterium
GCCTACCTCGTAGGCAGGTTGTGGTCACGCCAGACGATGCGGCAGCTGCGCACCCAGCGGCGGCTGGTGAACCGGGCCTTCTCGGGGGAGGATATTCCAGTTGAGCTCCATGTCGCAAACGACGGTTGGCTGCCGGTCGCATGGGTCGAGATGCACGACTCACTTCCCGTCGATCTGATCTCACCGCCCAACTACCGCCGCGTGCTCTCATTGCGCCCGCACGAATCCCGCCGATTCTCCTATACCCTCACGTGCCGCAAGCGGGGCTACTACGTGATCGGGCCTATGACGTGGCGCACAGGAGACCTGCTTGGCCTGGCACCCCAACTGGCCGGGCAGCAGGAAGCCGAGTACATCATCGTCTATCCCCGCGTGCTGCCGCTGCAGCGTCTGGGACTGCCCACGCGCTCGCCGTTGGCGTCGATTCCGGCACCGGCGCCGCTCTTTGAGGACCCGACGCGGGTCATTGGCGTCCGTGGTTATCAGCGGGGCGACTCTCCGCGCCGCATCCATTGGACGGCGAGCGCGAGCACCGGCACGCTACTGGTGAAACGCTACCAGCCCGCTATCGCGCGGGAGACACTAATCTGCCTGGATTTGGCACAGGAAAACTACAGCTTCCAGCGGCTGCACGCCGCCTCAGAGCTGGCAATCGTAGCCGCTGCCTCGCTGGCCAACCACATCGCTGTGCGGGAGGGCCTCGCGGTGGGCCTCGCGACACAGGCTTTCGACCCCCTGGAGGAGAGGGTGTTGAGCTTCTCCTTGCCACCCCGCCGGGGGCGTGCTTACTTGATGGGCGTCTTGGAGGTTTTGGCGCGTGCGCAGACGACAACTGCCAGCGGGCCGGATGCGGAAGGCCTCCTTCCGCTAGCCGGCTTCCTGCGGCAGCAGGGCCACACGCTCTCGTGGGGCAGCACCATGATCGTGATCACCGGGCAGGAGACGCAAGCGCTGGATGACTCACTGCTCTACCTGCGCCAGCAGGGACTCGCCGTGACCTTGGTGTTGATCATGCCGCCCCCCGCCGGTGACGACGTCCACAGCCGGTCCGCAGCTCTCGGCTTACCGGTCTACACCATTTGGCGCGAAGAGGAGGTGGACCTACTGTGAGCCACGGCTACGATCGCCGCCTCCAGAAGCCGCGCATCGTCGTCCGAGAGACGGACGACTATGTCGAGCGCGGCCGAGCAGACCGAGAGCAGGGTGAAGGGGCTCCTCCGGAACGCCAGAGCCCTTGGAGCCGCAACCTCCTGCAACCCGCTGTCGTCACGATCCTTATCGCCTGTGTGGTATGGCCTGTGGCCCAGTTTGTGCCCCTCTTTGCACCCGACCTGGACAGAACACTGCTCTGGTTGGGACCAGTGCTCATGGCTCTGGTGGGCTTCACGACGCAACGGCGAGTTCTCCAACGGCTGCTCAGCGGGACAGAGGCGGCGCGGTTCCGATTGATCGAGCTGGGGGTGCTCTTCCTGCTGGTGAAGCTGGCTAGCCACCTGGACAATACGATGTCCGAGATGGCTGCCATTGTCGGTGGATGGGCACGGGAACCGATGAGCTTCTTTGATGGGGAGACCGCCGTGGCCTTCCTGATAGGCGCCGCAGCTTGGTGGGCCGCTGGGGCTACGGCGCGGGACATGGAGGCGCTGAGCGACCCTTCGATGTACATCGGGGAAACGGGACCTCGCGTACGCTTGATGAACCGCTATTTCCTAGGCGGCGCAGTTCTGATGCTCTTCGCGGCGCTGGCCCGCGTGAGCCTGCTCGATGTCATCACGCTTAGCCAAGCCCGCAGTCGCCGCCCGGTGGTCAGCGCGCTGATCTACTTTCTGGTGGGGTTGGCGGGACTGGGTGTGGTGCGATTCACGCGGCTGCTCCGGTTGTGGCGCCGAGATCGCGTGCTGGTCACCGATGAGCTCAGGCCCATGTGGCTGCGGTACCTCCTGGTTTTTCTAGCTCTGGTGAGCGCCGTGGCCTTCATGCTACCGACGGGTTATACGATCGGGATTCTCGATCTGGTCGCGACGGTGATCGCCATCCTGAGTTTCCTCCTGCTCCTCCTGTATACGCTCCTGATGTGGCCGTTTGCAGCGCTATTGCGCCTGTTGTTCGGCGAAGGTGAAACTCCTTCGCCCCCCTCGTTCGAGCAGCTTCCTTTCCAGCCAGAGGTTGTGCCCCCCGCGGGAGGGCGCGGCCCGTTCTGGGAGATCCTGCAATCAGTGCTGTTCTGGGTGGTCCTGCTGGGCGTCATCGTCTATCTGCTCCGCAGCTATCTGCGGGATCGACCGGACCTGTGGGAGCTTGCGCAGCGCATTCGCCCCCGCCGCTGGGCGGTAGAGGCGTGGCGGGCCCTCCGTAACGCACTGCGCCGCTGGTGGGCCAAGATAGGACGCGACGTGCAGGCTGCGCTTCCGGCACTAGCGGAGCGACTGCAGCGCCGCCGTGAGCGGACGATTGTGCGACACGAAGCCGGTGCCGGACCGACGCCACGAGAGCAGGTGTTGTACCACTACCTGCGAGCGCTGGCGCAGGCAAGGGCGGAGGGATACCCACGCCGCGGTCCAGAGACGCCATACGAGTACGCGCATACGCTGGCGCCACACGTGGCGGAGGACGCGCCGGCGCTAGCAGCCCTCACCGAGGCCTTCATCGAGGCCCGATACAGCGAGCACCTCATCACGTCTCAGGACGTTGCCGCTCAGAGAGCCAACGCCGACCGCGTCATACGTGCGCTCGAGGAGCGGGACGCTGAAGGTGACGAGAGGCACTGAAGGCTATTGTGGGCAGGCGCTCAGCCGGCTATTCCTCGAAGATCAGGGTCATCTGACCGAGGCGGAGGAGGTCGCCGGCGCGAATGCGGATGGGATGCCCAGGCACAAGGCGGACTTCATTGAGGTAGGTGCCGTTGGTGCTGCGGAGATCCTCAATCCGCCATCCGTCAGGTTGCCGCACCAGGCGCGCGTGCTGGCGCGAGACACCGGCGGAGCCGCCGCCGTGTGGATCCAGATCGATCTCGGGGACACGGGGCTGTAGCTGGTCGTAGCGCCCGATCAGCACTTCCTCCAGTGGCGGAAGGGGAAGCGCGACACCGGATGTCGCTATGAAAAGGCGCGGTCCGGAGACCTCCGGATGGCGCATCAGCTGCATCGTGATGGTCTGGGCGGCTGGCACA
>JAFGNI010000170.1 GCA_016927095.1 Anaerolineae bacterium
CGCGCCGGCGTATCGCTGTGTCGCCGTGGCTGCGGAACAACTCAAGCACACCACGAAGCCAATCCACTTCTGGTTCAGCAATCGGGACTCGGCGCGGTGGGTGCTCGAAGTGATGGCGGTCGTCTCAGGAAGCGAGGAAGCGGCCACGCAGTATCCGCTCGCCTACCCCTTCCTGGAACCGATCAGCCCGCTCAAGTTCCCTCACGACGGGATCGACCTGCTCTTCGAGACGTCGCGCTTCTCGTTGCCGGTCCCTATCGGCCCGATGGCCCAGGTCGGCGCGACGGCGCCGGGGACACTGGCAGGGACACTGGCTCAGGAGAACGCCGAGATCCTGGCGGGGATCTGCATCACCCAGTTGATCAAGCCCGGCCTGCCGGTCTGCTACGGCGGCATCCCGCACGCCTTTGATATGCGGACGACGCAGCTCATCTTCGCCGGCCCGGAGCAGGCGCTGATGGCTGTCGCCATGACGCAAATGGGCAAGCACTACGGCCTACCGGTCTACATCAACGTCGGCCTGACGGACAGCAAGCTCGCCGACGCCCAGGCGGGCCTAGAGGCCGGGATCACGCTAACGTGCGGCGCCTTGGCGGGCGCCGACATCTTCGGGCATCTGGGGATCGCGGGAGTGGACCAAGCCTCCTCCTTGACCATGCTCGTGTTGCAGCACGAGATCATTGGGTACGTGGAGCGCCTGTTGCGCGGCTTCGAGATCGACGACGAGACGCTGGGGCTGGACGTGGTCCGCAGCGTGGGGCATGACGGCACATTCCTGGACACGATGCACACGGTACGCCATTTCCGGCGCGAGCTCTGGTTTCCCCAGCTTTTGGACCGCGACTACTGGGCCAACTGGGTAGAGGAGGGCGCGACGTCGATGCTGGAGCGCTGCGCCGAGATGAAAGACCGGCTGCTGCGCGAGCACGAACCCGTTCCACTGGACGACGACACGCTGCACGAGCTCGACAAGGTGCTCGCGGCGGCGCGGCGCGAGTTAACGTGAGAAAGTGATTGGGGACCGGGACACAGAGTGCTGAGTGCTTTGCTCCGGCCCAATCCCCCAATCGACCAATCACCAGTCCCACTACCGACAGGCGGGCCATGACGACTGCCACTCAAACAACCGCAGACGCTGCTGAGCGCCGCACCACGCGCACCAACGTCCTGGCGTTGGTGGGCGATTTCGTCTTCTTCTCGATCGGATTCGCGTTCTACGACCCGCTCGTCGTCGTCCCTGCCTTCGTGAACGAGTTCACCGGCTCCGCGCTGCTGGTGGGATTGCTGTCCACGCTGCGCGTCCTGATGATCACAGTGCCACAGATCTGGGCGGCGAGCGTCCTGGAGGCACGCCCGCGGGCCAAGCCGCTGCTCATCGCGTCGAGCATCGGAGGGCGCCTGCCTGTCCTGCTTCTGTCGATCGCCGTCCTCCTTTGGGCGGACACACGGATGGGGCTGGTGACGCTGATCCTAGCTCTCGCCGTGATGCTCTTCTTCACGTCGGAGGGGCTCAACGGCGTGTCGTGGCCCGCGCTGGTGGGAAAGGTCGTCCCCGAGGGGTTCCGGGGGCGCTTCTTCGGCCTGGGGCAGTTGCTCTCCAGCGTCGGGTCCCTGGCGGCCGGTTTCTTTGTCAACCGCATCCTGGATCTGCAGTCGCTGGGGCGGTCCAGCCGCTGGTCCTTACTGTTCTTCGTCGGCTTCGTCTGGCTCATGATCTCCGTGGCGAGTATGGCCTTCATTCGTGAGAAGGCTGCAGCCAGTATCTCTGATAGGCCGGACATCCGCGAGAGCCTACGGAAGGCCTGGATCTACCTGCGCGAGGACCGCTGGCTGCGGCGGGTGATCCTCGTCCAGTTGGTGATCTCGACGCCTGCCGCGACCTTTGCCTTCTTCGTGGTGCGGGCGCGCCAGCTCATCCCCGATGCCGCCACGATGATCGGCACGTTTGTGATGCTGCAGAGCGTGGGCAGCGCGGCTGCTGCTCTGATCGGTGGGACGCTGATCGACCATGTGGGAAGCTGGGCCACGATCCGCGTGGCTGCCGCGGTCGAGGTGTTAGCGCTGGCGGCGGTCACGCTGGGCGGTGTGACCCATGCCGCGCTGCCGTTCTACTTCCTGGCATTCTTCCTGATGGGGTTCGTCAACGGCGCCTCGTGGTGGAGCTTCAGCGCCTATCTGCTCGATCTGGCGCCGGAGGCCAAGCGCCCCATCTATCTGGCGACAAACGGCATCCTCGCCAGTGTGACCGCGCTCAACCCGGTCATCGCCGGCGCGCTGTTTGAGGCGCTTCAGCCCGAGATCGTCTTCGGCGGCGCAAGCCTACTCGCCGTCGCCGGCCTGGCATTGGCCTGGACCCTGCGGCAGGGGGTGGCCAAGAGGCCAGTGATTGGGGATTAGGAACTGGTGACTGGGACGGAAGACCTTTGGGCTCTCTTTGTCTAGCAGCCACCTGCTTGAGACGAAGAGCCCAAAGGTCTCGGAAAGATCACCCCTTCGCTTTTACCAGCTCCCCAGGTCGGAAGCGTACAGCGGACCAGGTGTCGTCGATGGAGATCTGCGAGACCGGGCGCATGCCGGCATCTGATAGCAGTCCCCACATCGCATCGCGACTGAGATCCGTCTCC
>JAFGNI010000014.1 GCA_016927095.1 Anaerolineae bacterium
CGCTCCGCCCCCATCTCGTAAGCCTGGCGCAGCCCCTTGAACGTGTACGGACCGCCCCGCGAGGGGCTCGTTTCGGTGTAGTTCTTCATCCTCAGGGCTAGCGGATCCATGCCAAGCTTGTCAGCCAGGGCGTCCATCGCGCCCTCGAGGGCAAAAGTGCCCTCGACATACCCCGGGGCCCTGAAGGCTCGCGCGTGGTCGGCGTTTGTCCTCGAGGTCCGGACCACCGTGCGCACGTTACGGCACGCATAGAGGTCCTTCGTGGGCCCCCCGATCACCGGTCCCCCTCCACCGAAGGCCCCTGTGGCGACTTTCGCCTCGTGCTCGATGAGCGTCAGCGTGCCGTCTTGCTTCGCCCCTAGCCGGACCCGTTGCCAGCTCGCAGGCCGGTAGCCTGCCGCAAGATGTTCTTCATCTCGCTCCAGTACCGCCTTTACCGGACGACCTGTCTCCCGAGCAGCCAGGATTGCCATCAGCGTGAAGGGTTCCGCCCCCCACTTACTGCCGAATCCTCCGCCGATGTAGTCGGAGATGACGCGCACCTTGTCCATCGGCATACCCAACGCGTCGGCGACGCTGCTGCGCGTGCCAAAGATACTCTGCGTCGAGTGCCAGACCGTCACCTGGTCCCCCTCCCAGCTCGCGGCGCTCCCGTGGGTTTCCAGGCAGCAGTGTGAGGCGATGGGTGTGGTGAAGGTCAGCTCGACCACGACATCGGCATCTCGCAGGCCGGAATCGAGATCGCCACGCTGGTATACATCGCCATCGCGGGAGATCCCGGTTCCCACCGCGGTTCCCACCGCGTTGTCTTCGCCTACGAGGACCTGCGACGCATCCTCAGCTGTCGCCGACTCGAAGTCGTAGGAGAACGGCAGCATTTCATAGTCAACCACAATGAGCGCCAGTGCTTCTTCGGCAGTTCGCTCGTTGCGGGCAGCCACAAAGGCTACCTCAGCTCCCTCGTACGCCAGCTCCTCAGGAAAGATCTCGCGACCTTCCAGGTAGGATAGCGGTGCGGGTCGAAACCGGTGCCAAACGAGCGCGACACCGGGCAGGGCCTCGGCCCTGGAGCTGTCAATCGCCCTGATCCTGGCGTGTGGATGTGGCGATCGCAGGAAGCGCCCGATCAGCATCCGTGGTAGTTGCAGATCGTGCGTGTAGAGCGCGCGACCTGTCACCCGCGCGGCGCCGTCGACCCTCGGTACCGGCCTGCCGACCAGGCGCAGGGACGCCCCACGTTGCCAGGTCTCAACGTGCTCATCCTCAACGATCACCTCGCGCTCTTCGATGCGTCCCTCGAACTCGACCTTTGTCTTGCGGATCGTGGGCATAGCGTCAGTCCCCCTCTCCAGCCATCAGGTCCGCCGCCGCCGCGATCGATGCGACGATGTTGGGATAGGCACCACAGCGGCAGACGTTGCCCGCCATCTCCTCCCGGATCTCGGCCTCCGTCGGCCTGGGGTTGTGCTCGAGCAGCGACACAGCCGACATCACCTGTCCGGGCGTACAGAAACCACACTGGTACCCATCGTGCGCGATGAAGGCTTCCTGTATGGGATGGAGTTTCTCACCCTGCGCCAGCCCCTCAATCGTGCGGATCTTGCGACCTTCACAATCGATGGCCAGCGTCAGGCAGGCGTAAGCCGTTTCACCGTCGATAATCACCGTGCACGCACCGCACTGTCCGTGACCACAGCCGCGTTTGGCCCCTGTGAGACCGAGTTCCTCGCGCAGCACGGAGAGTAGTGTGCGTCTAGGCTCGACAAAGACCTCGACATCCTCACCATTCACGTTGAAGACAAGAGGAACAGCTGAGGGACCTCTGAATGGCATAGTCATACGCAACCTCCTACAGCGTAGCATGACCACCACAGGATACGACCGTCATCCCATTCTACGTCAGGCCACCCCTATGTGCAACCGGCGCTCCGCATTCCGATGCGCACGCCCCGGCCCCAGCCCCTCGGCCCCGGGGTCCGCGGCTAGGCCCCACGGCATCCCGAACGGCCGATGCCGTGGGCCACCTGCCACCCTTACCCCTGTTCACACGCCGCCTGCGCGCACGCGCGTTTGACAGACCGCCGCTCGCGCGTATAAGCTGGGTAAGCTAGCCCCACGCAGGAGTTGAGGGATGCATCGACCATGCCGCGTCTCCGACGGGCAGGTTCTGTTCGCTGTAGCTGTCGCCGCACTTCTGCTGGCGATCCCTAATGCCCTCCGTGCCCAGGTCCCCGACGACTTCTCAGGCTTCCGCGTCCAGGGCCGCCATCTCTACGACGTCCTCGGGAGCAAGGTCATCCTTGTGGGCGTGAATAAGATGGTCATCTACACAGATCGCGACGGCCTTCCCTCGTTTCCCGAGATCGCCAAGACCGGTGCCAATGCCGTGCGAATCGTCTGGCTCACCGAGGGTTCGCCTGAAGAGCTTGACACAGTGATCACTAACGCTATCAACAACAAGCTCATCCCCATCGTCGATTGCCACGACTCCACCGGGAAGTGGGACGTCATGCCAACCTGCGTCGACTATTGGGTCCGCCCCGACGTCGCTTCGGTACTGCGCAAGCATGAGCGCTATGTGCTCGTCAACATCGCCAACGAGGCCGGAGCGGGACTTGTGCCCTCACTTGAGTTTCGCACGGCCTACGAGCTGGCGATCCGTCGCATCCGGGCCGCCGCCCTTCACGTCCCACTCATCATCGATGCCCAGGGGTGGGGCCAACAGATCAATGATCTGCAGGCCAGCGGCCCATATCTGGTGCAAGCCGACCCCGATCACAACCTGCTGTTTTCGATACACATGTGGTGGCCCTCGGCGTCGCGCGCGTCGGTGGTACAGCACGTAACCGACGAGATCGCCGAGTCCGTGGCGATGGGTTTACCCCTGATCATCGGCGAGTTTGCGAACAAGGGGCCTGGTTGCACCTGCTGCATTTCCTACGATACGATCATCGAACAGGCCCACTTGAGCGAGGTCGGCTATCTTGCCTGGTCCTGGGGCCCAGGCAACCAGGACTGCGCGGAGATGGATATGACCGAGGACGGCACCTTCAACACACTCCACGGCTGGGGTCTTGAGGTCGCTGTCACCAGCACCCACAGCATCCAGGCGATCGCCGTGCGTCCTGACTGGATCATAGCTATGACACCCGTGCCACTATCCACGCCGGTCCCGACCCCGACACATCTACCTCCGCCCGAGGGGCTACTCTCGTTGGACAGACCGGTCAAGGTCTCATCCGTGGAGGGCGCGGGCCTCGAGGGCTCCAACGCCGTCGATGGTAGGCTGGGCACACGTTGGTCGTCGGTATTCACCGATCCCCAGACCCTGACCGTTGACCTTGGCACCGTCCAGCCCATCGCCAGGATTGTGCTGCAGTGGGAAGCCGCTTACGGTCGCGAGTACAAGCTGCATGTCTCAGAGGACGGCGAGGCCTGGGCTGACATCATCCACGTTACGGACGGCGATGGTGGTGAGGACGACCACATCGTGGCAACTGCAGGGCGGTACGTGCGCTTGACAGGGTTGAAACGCGGCACGCAGTGGGGCTACTCGCTCTATGAGATGTGGGTTTTCGATCGCGCTGACGTCGCTCTTCCGGCTCCCGGCGATCCACTCGACGGCGAAGGTGGCGCACCCGTTCCGACGGGCGTCGACGAGCGTCCTGACCTTGCGATCTCTGAGATCACCTGGGCCCCTGATCCGGTCCGCCCGGGTGATGCTGTCACGTTCAGCGCCGTGGTCGAGAATCGAGGCACTACCGCCAACCCACCCCGCGCTATCCGCTGTGATTTCCAGATAAGCAACCAGACCGTGGCGTGGGGTGAGTTCAACCGAATCATCACGCCCGGCACTAGCACCATTTGCACGGCTAACACCACGTGGGGCCCTGTCGACGCAGGGGAGTTTATCGTCCTCGGTTGGGTAGACGCTGAGGATCCACAGCCCTACGGACGGGTGGACGAGAGTGACGAGACGAACAACATGGCGACGGCCTCCAACCTTGTTCGCGAGCTTACCCCGACGCCCTCGATCAATTCCACGCTCCTGCCCGGCGCCACGCCCACACCGGAGCCCCAGGCCACGCCAAGCCGTCCCGCCGACCCCACACCGACAGATCCTCAGCCCGGGCCTATTCGCGACTCTGTTTGGGTACTGATCGCCCTGGCTATAGCAGTGATAGGGGCTGCACTCCTCGTGCTTAGGTCCCATCGACACTGACCCGCGGGACGGTCAGCGAAGCACCTGCAGCAGATTGCTGTAGCTGTCGGTCCATGGAATCACCCCGGCCTCGTATGCAACAGCAAGGTTGGGAAAACCACGCCACGGCCCTGCCTCCAGCAGACTTGGATCGCGGCTCAGGATGACCCACTGCGACAGAAAGGCAGCGGCGCCATCGCCCCCATCTTCCGCAATCACGCCATAGAGATCCAG
>JAFGNI010000171.1 GCA_016927095.1 Anaerolineae bacterium
ACGGGAGCTTCTGGACGTCAACCCCGTCTTTCAGCCGGCGAACCTGGCGTTGCGGAATGCTTGGTTCAGCGGCGGTGTGGAGTGGAACATCGGCACGACCGGTCATTCCCCTTTCACCTGCTCGCCGTTGTTCGCGGCTCGTGTCACGTCATCGGATGGGTTTCCTGTGCTGCGGATGTACGAGTGGGAGCGCCTACGCCAGGTGCCGTTCCAGATCGACGCCTATCTGCCCGACGGCTCGCCGGTGCTCTTTGTCTGCATCCGCATCGTGAACCCGCACTCCCAGACGATGCCGATGTACTGGTGGTCGAACATCGCTGTGCCGGAGACATCCCGGACGCGGGTCGTGGTCCCGGCGATGGCTGCCTATAGCTTCGGCTATGGTGGCCAGCGGCTGGCGCGGGTGCCTACGCCGGTAGTGGACGGTGTGGATGTCACCTATCCGACGAACATCGATCGCGCGGCGGACTTCTTCTTTGAGGTCCCCGAAGGGGCCTATCCGTGGATCACTGCCCTCGATGAGAACGGGCGCGGGCTGATTCAGTCCTCAACGGCACGGCTCAAGGGCCGCAAGCTCTTCCTCTGGGGCCAGGGCGAAGGGGGACGGCGGTGGCAGACCTTCCTGGCGGAACCCGGGCACGCATACATCGAGATCCAAGCCGGGCTGGCCCGCACGCAACTGGAGCATCTCCCCATGCCGGCAGGCGCTACCTGGACGTGGGTGGAGGCTTACGGTCTCATAGAAGCGGATGCGACTGTCGTCCACGGGCCTGACTGGCACGCTGCGGTGGCCGAGGTCCAACATCGATTGGATGACTTGGCGCCGGCGTCGACGCTGCAGGCTGAACTGGCGCGGGCCTCGGGCTGGCTGGATCGGAAGCCCTCGGCGATCATCCAACGCGGCTCGGGCTGGGGGGCGCTGGAACGGATCAGGCGTGAAGGTGCCGGCTTGGCGCCCTTCTGCTCAGAGGGTCTCGTCTTCGATGGTGCCTCCCTCACCGGCGCGCAGGCTCCGTGGCTCAGCCTTCTGGAGACCGGCATGCTGCCGGTGCCGGATCCCCTAGCTGCGCCAGAGGGCTTCGTTGTGGCTTCGCACTGGCGACAGCGACTGGAACAGGCGGCGGCTGGCGATTCGGGCAACTGGTTCGCCTGGCTGCATCTCGGCGTGATGCGCTATGCTCACGAGGACGTATCTGGTGCTGAAGAAGCCTGGCGTCGCTCACTGGATGCCGCGGAGAATCCCTGGGCGTCCCGGAACCTGGCGGTCGTGGCTGCTGACGCTGCTCTAGCAGCAGACGAGGGGAGTGATGCCCGCCGGCGCGCCACTGATGCGGCTGTGGCTGCCTATACGCGTGCTGTTAGGTTGGCGCCGGATCTGTTGCCGCTCTTGATTGAGTCCGGGCAGCGTCTGCTGGATTTGGGCCAAGCCGCGGCTTGGCTGCCTCTGCTGGATGCAATGCCGGCCCATCTCCGGTCCAAGGGGCGCATCCGGCTCTTGGAGGGGCGGGCCGCGCTCCAGGTCGGGGATCTGGCTCGGGTGGCGCAGCTCTTTGACGGCAGCTTGGTCGTGGACGACTTGCGAGAGGGAGAGCGGTCTCTGTCGCAGATCTGGTTTGACTACCACGCACAACGCATCAGCCAGGCGGAGCAGGTGCCGGTCGACGATGCCCTGATGGCCCGTGTTCGCAGGGAGTGTCCCGTGCCGCCGGCGCTGGATTTCCGGATGTCAGCGGAGACCTGAACCCTTAAGGCACCTGTTGGGTGGTTGCGCTCATCGTGTCAAAGTCGATCGCGATGTGTGTGCTCCCGCTGTCCGGGGAGCTCGCAGCGCCCGTGGTGGCCCTGATCAACAATCCGTTGTCGGTTTCCTGAATCTCCAGTGATGCGGCTTCGGCTTCCTCTCTGGGCCAGCCGATGGATGCCCACAAGCTACGCCGGCACCAAGCCTCGCCGATGCTCCCCGTCGGCACGGTGTAACCCTCGGGCGGTACCAATGGCGCACAGGCTGGCGCGGGCTCATCCGGGTCGACGTCCAACGTCGCGTTGTAGGGAGTCACCTGCGCCATATAGGTGCTGGCATCTCTTCCGGCAAGCACGTAGATCTTGCGCGTGTCCTCCCGAAGGATGACCAGGCTCCGGAACCGCAGTTCGGATTCCCCCTCCTCAGTATCAGCCCAGAAGGCCTGCAGGCTTCCCTCTGTCACCTGCACGGGGCCTGTTGCGCAGAGGAAGGACAGATCCAGGGACGCTGCCTGGTCTATGACCGGTTGGAAGCGCGGGTCTGGCGTACTACACGCGGCGACGGGGTTATCAGAAGGTTCCGCCGTTGGCGTAGGTGACGGCTGTGGTGTGGGCGACGCAGTAGGCGGGAGGGGCGAGGGTGTGGGCGTTGGTGGAAGTGGCGTTGGCGGGACGAGCGTTGCCGTGGGGGGAAGGTGTGTGGGGGTTGCCGGGGGCGCCGGCGGGGGGGCAGTGGTGGTCGGCAGGGGCGGCGCATCCCGCGAGACGCGGATGTCGATGAAGACCACCGCGCCAAACAGACCGCTCTGCGGCGCTCGAAGCCGCCAGTAGCTCTTATACTGACCTGGGCGGGCGGGCGTCGTGAGGTCGATCGAGACCGCAACCTCCCTCTGAGGTCCGGTCGGCGAGACGGGTATCCGTTGTGGCCCGGGGAGCACGGCACCTGTGATATAGACTAGCTCGGTGCCCGGGGGCCAAGCGCATGCTCCCGTGTTTTGGAGTACCCACGTCTTTCGAAAGATCACGCCCGGGGCTATGGTGGTGCCGTCGCCGACACCAAGGTCCTGGACAAACCTTGCATCAATCCGGTCGGCTGGCCCGCACACCGGGTAATCCTGTGCAGGTTGAGGGGGCGCCAAGGGCGGAGACACGGTCTCGGTTGCAGGCACAGCCTCCAGTGTCGCCGATGGCAGCGGTGGCGTTGGAGAAGCTTGAGACGTCGTTGGCGACGGCACAGGCGCCGTGGGGGTATCTTTCGGTGTGACGTTACGGACCTCTTCCGTTTCTTCCACCGGAGATGTCGTGGTCGGGGGTGAACCTTCGACAGAAGTACACGCTGCTGCGAAGAGCAGCATCGCGATAAACAGCGCCAAGCTCCTGCGCGCGAGTCGTCTGTTGTGGGTTCTCATCACCAGTGCCTAGCTATGCATGCCGCCAGTAAGGCTGTCTACCTCCTAGTATAACCACAACAAGAAGACTGTCTAATCAGATCACAGGCCAGGGCAATCGCATCTAAATTGGGTTCTGTGTCGCGACTATGTGCGTGTTCTCAGGCAAGGGCGGTGCGCCCCACCTGCTGTTGGTGGGGTGCACCTAGAGTGCAACCTTCTGCGTACCAAGTGGGGCGCACCAACAGAAGGTGCACCCCACTGGGAGCAGGCCACCCGCCAATCTGGCCCGGTTCTGACATCGTTGGGCTAGATGCGATTGCCCTGG
>JAFGNI010000746.1 GCA_016927095.1 Anaerolineae bacterium
GATGTTTGCGCGCATTCGCGAGCGCGTGGGCGAGGGGCGTTGGGAGGTGATGGCGAGCCAGTGGGTCGAGGGCGACAAGAATATGGCCAGCGGTGAGAGCATCAGCCGCCACCTGCTTCTCAGCCGCGCCTACTTCCGGGACAAGTTCGGGCTGGCCCCGGAGGATGTGCCGGTTGACTTCGAGCCCGACACCTTCGGCCATCCTGCCACGCTTCCTACGATCTTGGCGCAGGGTGGGGTCCGCTACTACTACCATTGCCGGGGCAGCCGGGGCCCACACCTCTATTGGTGGGTAGGCCCTGATGGCTCGAGGCTGCTGACGCTCAACGATTACCAGTGGTATATGCATTTCAACGCGGACCGGAGCCGCGTGGCCGTGGCGCCCAATATGGCCGATCCTCTGACCGCGTGGGAGCAGGCAACCGGGTTGCGCACGATGCCGGTGCTCTACGGCGTGGGTGACCACGGCGGCGGCCCGACGCGGAGGGACCTACGCAAGATCCTTGAGATGGATAGCTGGCCTGTCTATCCGCACCTGACCTTCTCCACGTTGCGGCACTTCTTTGAAATGGCAGAGCGCGAGGCCGGCGATCTGCCGGAGATCCGCGGCGAGCGGAACGTGGTCTTCGCGGGATGCTATACATCTCAAGCGCGTCAGAAGGAGGCGAACCGCCACGGCGAGAACTTGCTCTATGCCGCGGAGGCGGCTGCCGCGCTGGGGGAGATCTTGGCGGGCGTTCCCTATCCCCACGACAATCTTGAGGAAGGATGGAAGCACCATCTTTTCGACCAGTTTCACGACATCCTGCCCGGATCGGGTGTCCGTGCGACGCGGCATTTCACGCTGGGGCATGCGCAGGACACACAAGCGGCTGCAGGGATGGCACGGACGAACGCCTTGCGTGGTCTGGCACAACGGGTCAACACCGAGGTGCTCCGGGAGGGCTTTGCCCTCGCCAGCCCGCTGCGTGACCTCAAGGACGCAGCCGAAGCGGGGATCGCAATGGGCGCCGGTGTCGGCAACGCCACCGGCAGTGGGGGCGAGTCGGGCTTCAGCGTGACACGTACCAGCGACCGCGCCTACATCATCTTCAATCCCTTGGCGCACCGGCGCACCGAGGTGGTCCGGTTGAAGCTCTGGGACACCCAGCTGGCGTTGGCGCACCTTGTCGCCACCGGCGAGGGGATGGCCCCGGTACCCGTGCAGGTCCTAGGAGATGGCTTCTACGCCGGCCATCGATTCACTGAGGTGGCCTTCCCGGTGGATGTGCCGGCGCTGGGTTACCGCGCTGTCTGTGTCTCCGATCGCCGCGTGGAACTGGGCCTGCCTGCACCGGAGGGGCCTAGCCTTTGGGATGGCGTGGGCGGAGCCCTGCGCACGCGGGCGCCGTTCGTCCCCACGCTGGAGAATGAGACCTTGTCCGTGGGGTTGGATCCTGCCTCAGGCAGTCTGGTCAGCTTGGTGGACAAACGGACGGGGCGGGAGTGGGTTGCACCGGGTGAGCACGTCGGCGTGCTCCAAATGTGCTTGGAAGCCAACGAAGGTATGACGTCCTGGGTCATCGGCCAGTTCAAGTCCCGCGAGGATCTGTTGCAGGGCGGGCACCTGACAAGGCTGCACGCTGGCCCCCATATTCAGACGCTGCGTTGGACCCGGTCTCTCGGTGCTGACGGCGATCCGAAGGCCACGACGCTGGTACTGGATGTAAGCGTTATGGCGGGTGTGCCGCGCGTCGACTTCGACCTGCGCGTGGACTGGCGCGAGATGGGCAGCCGGCAGGGAGGCACGCCCCACCTGAAGGTCCGCTTCCCCCTCGATGTCGTGGCACCTATGGCCCGTTACGAGATCCCCTCCGGCGCGATCCGTCGTGACCTCTTCAACGGCGAGGAGGTGCCGGGACAGCGCTGGGTGGATCTTACGGACGCGGATGGTCATGGCGTGACCCTGGTGAATCGCTCGAAGTACGGTTTCAACGTCGAGGGGAGCTCCCTGAATATGACGCTGCTGCGCGCGAGCATCGATCCGGATCCGCTGCCCGACCTGGGCGAGCACGCCATCGCCTATGCGCTGGTCCCGCACGGTGCGGGTTGGGCCGAGGGGGATATGACCCAAGCGGGCGAGGACTTCAACGTGCCGCTGGTGGTGATGAGCGCAGACTTCCATCCGGGAGACCTCCCGCCGCTGCTGGCTTTGATCTCCGTGGCGCCCAAGAATGTGCGGCTCACCGCGCTGAAGAAATCCGAGGAGGGCAGCGGGCTTGTCCTGCGTCTGGTCGAGGTGGCGGGCGCGGCAACCGAGGCGGTGATCACGCTGGCTCCTGCGCTGGCGCCGGCGGGGACAGGCGCCGTGCTGCTGGATACGCTGGAGCGTCCGTTGGATGGGGCCGCACTGCGGGTGGCGGACCATGCGCTGACCGTCTCTATGCCCGCGTTTGGGATCAGGACCGTGCGGATGGAGGGGAGAGGGGAAAGGGATAAGGGATAAGGGGGAGGGATGAGGCTGAGCATTCTGTCTGAAGAGCAGATTGGGCGTATTCACGGGACGGCGCTGGCGTTGTTGGCCTCGCCGGGGGTGCGCGTGCCGCACGGGGAGGTGCGGCAGCGGTTCCGTGAGGCGGGGGCTGACGTCGATGACGAGGGGGCCATCGTGCGGATCCCGGAGGATGTGGTCGATTGGGCGCTGGCGCAGGCGGGGAAGCAGTTCACGCTCTACGGGCGCGACCGGTCGCGGCAGGCCCGCTACGGCGTGGGCGAACGCAACTACAACTCAATTGCCGGGGAGGCCTCATGGCTGGAGGAGGGCTACAGCAGCGACAGTGCGCCGCCGCGGCGGCGGTATGCCCGTCTGTCAGACGTGACAGCTGCGACGCGGTTGGCGGATGCGCTGCCCCACATCAACCTGGTCGGGGCCATGGCCGATCCTCAAGACCTGCCACCTGCGGTGCGCTGTATCGCCGTTGCCGTGGAACAGCTCCGGCACACGACCAAGCCGATTCAGTTCTGGTGGCACGATCGCGCGTCGGCCCGCTATCTATTGGAGGTGTTGATTGCCGCCGCCGGCAGCGAAGAAGCGGCGGCTGCTTATCCGCTGACCTACCCCTTTCTGGAGCCTATCAGCCCTCTGAAGTTTCCCCATGACGGCATTGATCTCCTCTTCGAGACTGCGCGGCTGAACCTACCCGTGCCCATCGGGCCGATGGCCCAGGTGGGGGCGACGGCACCGGGCACTTTGGCGGGCACGTTGGCCCAAGAGAACGCGGAGATCCTCGCCGGCATCTGCATCACGCAGCTCATTCGCCCCGGGATGCCTGTCTGCTACGGCGGCATCCCGCACGCCTTCGATATGCGCACGACGCAGCTGATCTTTGCCGGGCCGGAGCAGGCCCTGATGGCCATCGCGATGACGCAGATGGGCAAGCACTATGGCCTCCCGGTCTACATCAACGTAGGGCTCACCGACAGCAAGGTGCCCGATGCCCAGGCCGGTCTGGAGGCGGGGATGACGCTGCTCACGGGCGTGCTGGCTGGGGCCGATATCTTCGGCCATCTGGGAATCGCGGGGGTCGACCAGGCCTCTTCCCTCACGATGCTGTTGATGCAGCACGAGATCATTGGCTATGTCGAGCGCATCGTGCAGGGTTTCGAGGTCACCGACGAGACGCTTGGCTTGGCCGTCGTCCGCGACGTGGGCCACGATGGCACCTTCCTGGATACGATGCACACCTTCCGCCATTTCCGCCAGGAGCTCTGGTTCCCGCAGCTGCTCGATCGCCAGTACTGGACCAACTGGCTCGACGCGGGGGCAACGTCGATGGTGGCGCGGTGCGCCGAGATGCGCGACCGGCTGCTCCGAGAGCACGAAGCCGAACCCCTGGCGCCAGAACTTGAGCGTGAGCTGAGCTCTATCCTGAACGCTGCGCGACGGGCGTTGGC
>JAFGNI010000747.1 GCA_016927095.1 Anaerolineae bacterium
CCTGGTATGCCTGCACCTACGCGCTGTATGTCGGGGTGCTCATGGCCTATTCCCGCAACCTCACCGAGCCGCTCGCGTTCTGCTTTGCTGCGTGGGGCGTGATGCTATGGCAACAGGAGCGGCGGGCGTTCGCGGCGGCAGCGTTCGCCTGCGCCGGCCTGACCAAGGAGATCGCGCTCATCTTCCCGCTAGGCCTTTGCATCACGACGCTGCTCGATCGCAAGTTTGGACAGGCTGTTTGGGCTATCCTCGCTACCTTTCCCCTGTTGGTCTGGGAGCTCTACCTCGGCAGCGCCTTCGGGCAGCTTCCGGTGATGTCCGGCCCGTCGTTGGAGCGCCTGCCGCTCGCAGGCATCCTACCGCACCTCAATGCCGACCCGGGTCGCCTGTCGGCCTTCCTTTTCGCGGGTCTGCCGGCGTTCGCCGTGATACCGGTGGGCCTCTGGCTGCTCTGGAGACACGGACCATCGCAGCCCGCGATCTGGTGGGCCCTGTTGCACGGCGTTTTTGTGTTGTTGTTGCCCCTCAACGTCTACAACCACATCATGCACGCCGGACGCAACGCGGCTGGCCTTGTGATGTCCCTGGTCTTTCTGCTGCCCTATCTCCACCGGTGGCTCCGGTTGGCCGGGCTGGTGGGAGCGTTGGCCCCGACGCTGATTTGGACTACGCCCGTGTTGCGATGGGCGCCGTGGCTGTCGGAGGTCTAGCGGCGGGGTGAAGCAGGTCGCCGTCGCCGGCAAGTACGGCGGCAGCGACCCGGTCGGCGAGCGGCGACCTTACACCGCCATCAAGCAGGGGGCCCAGTTCCCTTACCGTGCGATGCTGCCGTTGCGCATAGACGGTCTGTTGGTGGCGGGTCGTTGCGCCTCCGCGACGATGCTGAGGCACTACGGCGGCAAGAACATGGTTAACACGATCGCCATTGGCCAAGCCGCCGGCGTTGCCGCCGCGCTCTGTGCGCAGACCGCGCCCCCGCCCCGCGACCTGGACTACCATGCGGACTACGGTCCCTCGGGGTCCGGGACTCTGGATTACCCCACCTATATCCGCTACCTTGGGATGTACACCCAGGTACCCTACTTCGTCCTCGAAGTCTACCAGAACCGGGAAGAGCTTCTGAGCGCGCGCGATATCGTCAGACGGTCGATGGCTCCCACGACGCGATAACGCGCGCCGGCAGCCAGTTCTGGCCCGTCACCTTCAGCGGGAAGCAGTAGAGCGTGAAGGTTCGGGGCAGTTGGTCCACGTTGCAGAGGTGCTCCACGGCAATTGCGCCGCGGTCCACGATATGCAGATCCATCGCCGAGTGGCGCTCGCTCCGCGCGCCGCCGTAGAGCCCCGGCGAGTCTACCATCAAGAGCTTCGCGCCGCGATCGATCAGCGCGTCGACCAACTCATACTGGATGTCGGGGCAGTCTGTGTAGGTTGGCGTGCCGAAGTGCCGCTCCCATCCTGTGTTGAAGACCACTGCACAGCCCTCGGTGACATTGGCGAGGTCGACGCCCGCCAGGCCGATGCTACCGGCTGCGGCCTGTGTCCGGACGTCGAGACAGACCCCCGGTTGGATGAAGTCTTCCACCGGCGGTGCGTTTCCGATAATGCCAATGTCCATATGCGTCTGTCCGCTGTTGTCCGTGGTAGGGGCCTCAATGGGGCGGGTCAGATCGAGCCACTGCATAGTTGCCTCCTTCGCTGGTGAGTTGTGGGCCGATTATACACCTCGTTGGGATCGATGCGATGCCGGCTGCTGTTGATCTGCTCAGGATAGCAGCGCGGCGTAGCCTCTGGAGAAGATGCCATTGCCCTGGTTCGGTGTATCATAGCTACAGAGAGAGGGAGACGCGGGTTTCGTCCGCGTAGGCTCGGAGGTGCGCCGGTGACCAGACTGCGGATTGAGAAACTGACGGAGCTGCCGACGGCCGATCTCCAACCGCTGCTCGAAGAAAGCCAGAAGCAAGGCCACGAGCTGGTGACGCGGTTGATCGAAGAGTACGAGAGCGGCCAAAACCGGTTTGATGCGCCCGGTGAGGCGCTCTTTGGCGTCTACGCTGGCCGTGACCTGATCGCTATCGGTGGCCTGAACCAAGACCCCTACCTGCCCGATGGGCAGACTGGTCGGGTGCGCCACGTCTATGTGTTGGCCGACTGGCGGGGACGGGGCGTGGGCAGGCTCCTGGTGGATCGGATCATCACCGAGGCCCACGAGCACTTCCAGCGGCTCACGCTGCGCACCTTCAGCGACCGGGGCGACAGATTCTTCCGTTCGCTTGGCTTCGAGGCCGGCTCCCCGTTGCCCGGCGCGTCCCATCACATGGAGTTCTGATGTCCTTGGATCTGCCCAGCCTCTGCGCCATGCCCGACAACGTTGTCGTGACCGCGCATCGCGGCTTCTCGGGTCTGTATCCGGAGAACACCCTCGAGGCGTTCACCGCTGCCATTGAGCTGGGGGTCGACATCCTGGAGTTCGACATCCGCGGGTCCCGGGACGGCGTGCCCATCGTGCTGCACGACCGCACCCTTGACCGCACGGCGAACCAACCGGGTACACCGGACGAATACGACCTTGTCGAGATCAAGACCTTTGAAGCCTCCTACTGGTCGGGCGCCCACAATGATGGGGTCAAGCTCGACCATCCCTCAGTCCCAGGCGCCCGCGTTCCCACCTTTGAGGAGGTGCTGGACACAGTCGGGGGCGGGGTGGGGCTCAACATCCAGATCTATGACACCTCGCCGCCGATCCTAGAGGCTGTCTGCCGGCTCTACCGTGACTACGATCTCTATGCCCACGGGTACCTGACCTTGTCGACGCTAGCCGAAGCCGCACTTGTCCGGGCCATCGATCCCGGCATCGAGCTCTGCGCAACGGAGCGTCAGGGAACGATGGATGTCGAGGCGCTTCGACGCCAGGCCGCCTTTGGATGCCGTTACGTTCAGCCGCTCAGACGCGACGTGACGCCTGCTCTCTGTAAGGCCGCCCGCGAGATGGGGCTCTGCGCCAACATGTTCTACGCTAACACCGACGAGGACAACCGGACCTACATTGCGATGGGCATTCAGGGCATCCTCACCGATCGCCCGGACATCCTGATCGCGACACTTCGGGATCTGGGCCGCCGCGCATGACGTGGTTTTCCAGACCTTGATCACCAGAGGAGGGCGACCTCACTATGCCGTTACCCGCACAGAGCGTCACCATCGCCATCTTGACCGACGTCCATTATGGTTCGTCTGGCCCGATCGCCCGGCGCCGCTCTGACATCGCCGGTATCCTGCTGCTGCGGGCCGTCCACCGGCTCAACCGGCTGATCAGACCTGACGTCGTTCTCGTTCCAGGGGATCTCCTGGACGATGGCGCGGCCCCTGGTGCTGCCGAGCGCCTCGCCGAGATGCGCCTTATCCTGGACAAGCTCGAGGCCCCCTACATCGCCATACCCGGCAACCACGACGGTAAGGTAGGCGACTTCTACAGCGTCTTCGACCGCCCGGACGACATCGTGGACATCGCCGGCGTGCGTTTCCTGCCTTTCATTGACCCGGAGGCGCCGGGCTACAACGCCACCCGTCCCCACGTGGAGTTAGCCCGCTTCCAGCAGGCCCGCTTCGGCTACAGCGGTCCTATCGTGGCACTGCAACACGTCTGCCTGGAGCCACCTGACCGCGTCGACGTGCCCTACAACTACACCAACGCCCCGGATATCATCGAGGCGATGGCGGATGTCGGGGTGACGCTCTCCGTCAGCGGGCACCACCACGATGGCGCGCCCGTGGTCCGCAATGAGACGACGACCTTCGTCACTGCGCCGGCGCTCTGCGAATCACCATTTCTCTACACACTCATCACGCTGGATCGCGCGGGTGTGCATGTCCAGACGCAGCGTCTGGCGATGCCGCCTGAGTTGCGACTGGTCGATCGCCACGTCCACACGCAACTCGCCTACTGCAGTGAGAACATGGATGTCGTCAGTGCGATCAGCCTCGCCGAGGACTTCGGTCTAGCCGGCCTGGGTTTTGCCGAGCATTCGGGCCAGCTCTACTTTCCCGCGAATCATTACTGGGGTGGGGACTACGCCGAGGTGGGCGTTGCCGGTGCGCGCCCGGAGCACAACCGCGTGGCAGACTATCTGGCGCTCAAGCAGCGCTACGAGGCGGACGATGAAGGCCTCGTCATCCGCTTCGGTCTTGAGACTGACGTGGACTACGCCGGCAACCTGGTGCTCAAGCCCAGTGATCGGGAGCGTGTTGACTACCTACTGGGCGCGGTCCACCGCACGCCCAGTTCCCGCCTGCCCGCGCCGGCTGTAAACACGATAGCGGACGAGTTCGTGGCGCTTGTGCGCGCGCTGCTCGCCGCCGGCGTCGACATCTTAGCTCATCCCTTCCGCCTCTTTCAACATGCCGGTCTGACGCCGCCCGACAACCTCTACCGAACCGTTGCTGCGCTGCTCCGCGAGCACGGTGTCGCGGCAGAGATCAACTTCCACGCCAACCGCCCGTCGGTCGCCTTTGCCCACGTCTGTCTCGAGGCCGGCGTCAAGTTCGCCTTTGGCAGTGACGCCCACCACCTCTATGAGATCGGCGAGTTTGCTGGCCACCTGCGGCTGTTGGCCGACGCCGGTTTCACCGGAGATCCGTCGGACATTCTTCTGCCGCCCTTTGTCCAGTGAGAGGAGATTCTGGATGGACATCCGAACCTACCTGACGCGTGAGGCAGCTGCGCTCACCGACGCCAGCCTGCGGGATCTGCCCTCTGCAACCGCGTGGCCCGCAGAGCGGGCGCGCCGCCGGGCCCTCTACCTCGACCGTATGGGGCTGGCATCGCATCTGGCGGCGCCGCGCACCCCGCTGAATGTGCAGGTGACTGGGACACTGCGCCGCGAAGGCTACAGCGTCGAGAAGCTCTGCTTTGAGAGCCTGCCCCGGCTCTACGTCACCGGCAACCTCTACGTGCCCGAGGGCTTGTCAGCCCCGGCGCCTGCCGTGCTCTACCTCTGCGGCCACTCGGGTACCCAGAAGATCCACTACCAGAGCCACCCACGGCGGTGGGCCCAGCTGGGTTTTGTTGCGCTGGTTGTCGACACCATCCAGTATGGCGAGATCCGCGGCGACCACCACGGTGTCTACAGCCAGGGTCGCTTCCACTGGATCAGTCGCGGCTACAACCCCGGAGCTGTGGAGTGCTGGAACGGCATCCGCGCCCTTGATCTGTTGGCCGCGCGGCCTGAGGTGGACGGCGAGCGGATGGGTGTCACGGGCATCAGTGGCGGCGGTGCCATCAGTTGGTGGCTCGCCGCCGCAGACGACCGTGTCAAGGTCGTGGCCCCTGTCTGCGCCACAGGCACCCTCCGGAGTCACATCGCCGACCGCACCCTCGATGGCCATTGCGACTGCATGTTCCACCTTAACCCCGACGGCTGGGATCTAGCCGACGTCGGCGCGCTGATTGCACCGCGCCCGCTACTCATTGCTAGCGCGAACCGCGACGGCCTCTACACCATCGAATCCATCCGCGAGACCTACGAGAAGCTGCAACGGCTCTATACTCACCTTGGCGCTGAGGACCGGATCGAGCTTGTGGAGACGCCGGGCCGCCATAGCTACCACGAGAGCTCGCGCACGCGCATCTTCAGCCTCTTTCTGCGCGAGCTCGCCGGGCGCAACATCGCGCCCGAGGACGTTGGTGATCTCGATGTGACACAGGAGGAGGTCGATGGCACCGTCCTGCGCGTCTTCTACCCCGGCACTGATGTGACCATCCCCGCCGATGAGCGCACCACCGTGATCGACGACGTCTTTGTCCCTGTGGCCTATCCCGCTGTGGTCACAGGAAGAGCCCAGCTCGAGCGCCGCCGCGCCGCTGTCGTCGACGGCTTGCGCGAGACAGCCTTCCAGCGCTTCCCGGCGGTCGACGCCCCACTGGATCTGGAGATCCACCAGCGCTACGAGACCGACATAGCGTCAAACCTGCGCTTCCGCTTTACCGGCGAGCCCGGTTGGCGTCTGTCTGGCACCTACAGCCGGCGCCTCGATTGGGATGCGGACCAGGGCGTCGTAGTCAACCTGCGTCGGCCCGGTGAGGACCGCTGGGCCTATGCCGACGCCAGCCGCGACTTCCTGGGTCGCATCGGTGAGCGCTACGGCGTCGCCCAGGTCGAGACCCGCGGCTGCGGCGAGGCGGGTTGGGCACCTGAGCTGGATTGGCATGTCCGGCGCGCTGCCGCCATCCTCGGGCGCACCGTCGCCAGCATGCAGGTCTACGATACCCTCCGCGCGCTGCAGGCTGTGCGCCAACTCGAGGGTGTCGATCCCGACCGAGTTCTACTCGCCGGACGTGACCAGATGACCGTCATCGCCCTCTGTGCGGCGCTGCTGGACGGTCGCGTCAGTGGCGTGGTCATCGCTGACCCGCCGGCGACGCTTAACCGGGCCAGCCGCCCCGATGGGCGCGGCTCTGCCATTGAGCTGCTTCACGCCCTGCGGATCACCGACCTGCCCGAGATCGCCGCGCTCCTCTGGCCCGCTGCCCTCATCTTCGTCGGCTGGCGCCCCGAGGCCTACCGCCTCGCCGAGGAGACCTACCGTAACCTCGGCGCTCCTGGCGTCGTTCGTCATCTGAAGCATCTCGATGACCTCGTCGCGCTGCCATAGTGCCGCAGACGGTCCCCCGCATCGTCTCTACGAGCAGCGCGTCTCTTGCTGTGCCAGATGCTGTCGCCTGCCGCAGCTGCCATCTGGCCCGCATCGCGGGCATCTTGCCCGCATGCGCACCCAGGCGCCCGCACCGGCGAAAACCGTGGGCCCAGATTGCGATTGTGCGTAACGGGAGTCCGAACCGACGCCATATGCCCGACCACTTGGCCGTCACAAGACGTTACTACGCTACCTGGCTCGACGTGGCGCCCGAGCAACTTGACGCGCCCGGTGCTTTCGCCGTGGCGTCGCCGAAGCGGGAGGCGCGTCAGGCGGGGTACAGCCGTCCCTTCGACCTCTACGCTTATGTCACCGGAGAGACGACGGTCATCTCCTACCATCGGAGGCTTGCGGACTGCATCGAGGCGACCCTTACGGCGTTCAGGGATGCAGCTGACCTGACTGCGCTCGAGGCCTGCCTGCCGTCTCTGCTCGAGGCACCTTCCGCGCGCGTTGGCCATTCCTTCAAGTACGTCTTCACCTCGCTGCCCCACGATGTCGATCCGGCTCCCGCGCGACAACTAGAGGATGGTGATTACGCCGACTTCCTGGGTTTCCACCGGGCGCACTATCAGGACGCCGACCAAGACCTCTGGTTGCGCGATTACTTTGACAGCTTGGTCGCTCGCGGTTACCTTCATGGCGTCGAGGTCGACGGGCGGCTTGTCTGCGCTGCTGAGGTGCCGGACCTGCCCTATCTGGTCGACCTCGTAGCGGAGCCGGGCATCGCCACCCTACCTGCGTACCGGCGGTGCGGGTACGCGAGGGCTGCGGTCGGCGCGCTGCTGGCGCGGTTGCTGGACGAAGGAAAGACCCCGCTCTGGTCGTGTGCGGCAACCAATGTAGCATCGCAACGATTGGCTGAGAGCTTGGGATTTACTAAACTAGCAGATGTGATCACCGTGACGCTGGCATGAGGACGCATGAATCGCGATAGGCTAGACAATATCACAGTCATCTCCTTCGATGGCGATGCGACGCTCTGGGACTTCGAGAAGGCGATGCGCGACGCACTCGCGCAGGCGCTTGACCTACTGCGCTCGCGCCTTCCGGGCCCGGCGACAGCTGCCCTGACCGTCGACCGCATGGACGAGATCCGTAACCGGGTGGCTGAGGAGCTCGATGTGAACGCCGCCACACTCGAGGAGATCCGCTATGAGGCCTTCGTCCGTACCGTCGCTGAGGCGGGGAGCACGAGTACCGAGCTCGCCCGCGAGCTCAATTCCCTCTACCGGAAGCACCGCTTTGGCGACATCGAGCTCTATCCGGATGTCATCCCCGCTCTGGATGCGCTGGCCTCGTGCTACACCTTGGGTCTGCTATCCAACGGCAATACCTTGCCTGAGTATGCGGGACTGGGCGGATGGTTCGCCTTCGTGATCTTCGCGCAGGACGTCGGTGTCCGGAAGCCCGACCCGGGGATCTTCCGGCTTGCTTGCGAGCGCGCCGGCTGTTGTCCTGACGAGCTCCTCCACGTCGGAGACTCGCTGTCCTCGGATGTAGCCGGGGCCAATGGCTTCGGGGCGACCTCCGTCTGGCTGAATCGCGACGGCGCGCTCAATGACACTGACGCGGTGCCGGACTACGAGATGCAGTCGCTGTCAGACCTCACAGCGCTACTAGGGCTCTAGTGCCTGATTCGGGTACGGCGACCATTGTGTTGAGAGGCTGAGAAGGAGAAAGGACGATGCAGCGTTGTGGATGGGCGGGCGATGACCCGCTGATGATCGCCTACCACGATACGGAGTGGGGGACCCCGGTCCACGACGACCGGACGCTTTTCGAGTTCCTGATCCTGGAGGGCGCGCAGGCCGGTCTCAGCTGGTCGACGATCCTCCGGAAGCGCGAGGCCTATCGCTGCGCCTTCGCCGACTTTGATCCGGACCTCGTGGCCCGCTTCGATGAGGCGGACCAGGCCTGGCTGATGGCGAATCCCGGCATCGTACGCAACCGGCTCAAGATCGCCGCCGCTATCACCAATGCCCAAGCGGTCCTTGCGGTGCAGGAGGAATACGGCAGCTTCGACGCCTACATCTGGAGGTTCGTGGGCGGCAGTGCTATCCAGAACGCCTGGCACACGCTGGCTGAGCTACCCACGCAGACGCCAGAATCGGTCGCGATGAGCAAGGACCTCAAGCGGCGTGGCTTTCGCTTTGTCGGACCGACGATCTGCTACGCCTTCATGCAGGCCGTCGGCATGGTCAATGACCACGTCGTCAACTGCTTCCGCCACGCCGAGCTCAGGCGGACTTGATCTTTATCTAGTGAAGATGACGTGCGAGAATGAGCGAATGCAGAAATCAGCGAATGGTGTCGTCTTGCGCGTTCACTGCCCCATATTCAGGCGTGAGTTCTCGGTCTCGGCTGAGTCGTAGCCTGAAAGGACGACATCGATGACCGCGCCGCGCTCTCTTAGGTGGCTGTTGGTCGCGCTTGTCGCCGTGGCACTGGTCCGCCTGATCGGCTTTGCTGTCGCCTTCGGACAGGAGAGCCTCCAGATGGACTTCGCGGCCTTCTACACCGCCGGCGAAGCCCTTAACGCCGGCCTCGATCCCTACAGAAGCCACATCTTCCGGTCGCCCCCGATCTGGGACGGGGTCGATCTCTTTCAGCACAGCCGTTTTCTCTACCCGCCGCTTGTGGCCACGCTCTTCCAGCCGGTGGCATGGCTGCCGTACAGCGTCGCCAAAGCGGCGTGGATGGTTGTGAGCCTGCTGACGCTGGCCATCGCCCTTATTCTCGCGATGCGTGTCGCGGGCGTCCGGCTGAGCGACAATGCCGCGTGGGCCACCTGGCTGGTCGCGCTGGTCTTCCACCCGCTCCTCACCTTTCTGGAGCGCGGGCAGATCGACAGCATCACGCTGCTGTTGGTCACCGCCGGGATCGTGCTCCTAGGAAGACGGCGGCGGGAAGGGATCGCCGGGCTGCTTTTCGCCCTCGCGACGCTGCTCAAGCTCCATGCCGTGCTCTTGGTTCCTTTCCTGGTGGTGCAGAAGCGGTGGCGGGCGCTCGCTAGCTATGCCGCCGGGGGCGTGCTGCTCCTGCTGCTCTCACTCTTGCTCAACGGCCCCACGCTGCTCGTGCAGTACGCCACGGTGGAGTTCCCCAGGATCTCCGAGTTCGGCGAGTGGGGCACCGACGAGATGCGGGTCGATCCTGCGAGAGTAGCGGCGCTGCAGCCAGCCGAGGGACTCACAACCAAGGACGGGCGCGTCTACAGCCGGGAGTACTTCAGCTTCGTCTCCAATGCTAGCCTCGGTCGGACCCAGGCGGGCTACAAGCTCCAAGGACTGCTCGGCGCTATGGGCTTCGGCAGCGCCCAGAGTGTTGCCGCGTTGGTTACCTTTGGGGTGTGCTTTGGCGTCGTGGTGGCGCTCCAGTGGGGGAGGTGCTTCGTCGACCTCTCGCAACCCACAGCCGCGTTTCTCTACTGGCAGCTGGCCCTGGTCATCGTCCTGCTGAGCGCGCCCCTGACGTGGGTGATGAACACCATCTGGCTCCTGGCGCTGGTGCCCCTCGCGATCCGATGGGGGATAGCTCGCCGGGCGGGGGCGCCTGAACCGTGGCCTCGCCGGCTTGGTTGGGTCCTTGTAGCCTTCGGCCTGGTCATCGCGATGGTCCCCGACCACCTTGCTTTCTCCCTGTTGATCCCTGCCGGCGCCGCCGGTGAGGCCGCGCAGCAGAAGTACGTCATCGCCGAGCTCGCCGTCGCCTTGGGGTTGGTTCTCTGCCTCCTGCGGCATCGCCCACACCGCGCACCGCGTCGCCGCCGTTTGTAGATACTATGCATAGGTTGACAAAGACAGACCGCAGCCGCTACACTCTGGTTAGGGAAAACTAACACCAGGAGGTGTAGCGA
>JAFGNI010000748.1 GCA_016927095.1 Anaerolineae bacterium
CTCGCAGACTTCTGGCTTCGATCAAACCGAACCCGGTGCTCAGCTGAGCACCGGGTTTTCTGTTGCCGTGACCTCCCACAGATGCAAGGGACAGTCCATCACTGCTCTAGGGCAAACCGCAACGCAGCTTCCGCGTGAAGACGCGTCGTATCAAAAAGCGGAACGCTGACGTCCGAGGGGCTGATCAAGAGCGGGATCTCCGTGCAGCCAAGAATCACACCTTGGGCACCGCGATCGATGAGACGCCCCACAACCTCAACATAGCTATCACGCGAACTCGCGCGGATCTCACCAGCAACCAGTTCATCGTAGATCACACGGTGCACAAGGGCCTGGTCTTCTCCAGAGGGAACCAGCACTTCGATGCCGCGCGGCGCCAACGCAGTCTGGTAGAGGGGATGGGACATCGTGAACGCCGTTCCCAACAGGCCCACAGTGGTGAAGCCACGCTCCGATATCGCCTCGCCGACGACGTCCAGAAGGCTCAAGACCGGGATGCTGATCGCCGCCCGCACGTCGTCAACGACGATGTGCATTGTGTTCGTCGCGATGACGACGAAGTCTGCCCCAGCCTGTTCCAACCTCTGTGCTGCCTCCGCAAGCCCCGCCGCTACCAGGTCCCATCGGCCCTGGTTTGGCCAGTCGACGTACGGCTGGAAGCTGACACTATAGATGAGGATCTCCGGATAGCCATAGGTACCATAGCGACGGGTATAGGTACGCGTGATCGTCTCATAATAAGCAACCGTCGACTCGGGGCTCATGCCGCCCAGGATACCGATGCGTCTCATCGAGTCCATCAACTCCTTTCTTCGGAACGTTCCGGTCACGCCTGCGTTTGTAGCACAGCAGTCAACGCTGTCAAGATTCCCCTTCTGTGGTAGCACGCCTGGATATTTTACAATATACTTGTATACTATATAGGAAGAATCCATAGATGGGATGTGTGCCGCAAGGTGCACTTATAGTAGAGCATAGGTGAGTCCAATGGCAGAAATTGCGACACCGACCAAAGAACGCAAGCAGCTCGATCTGCCCGTCCAGGGGATGACGTGTGCCTCCTGCGTCAATCACGTCCAGAAGGCCCTGAGCCGGGTAGAAGGCGTGCAGGACGTCAACGTCAACCTTGCGACTGAGCGCGCGTCACTGTGGTTCGATCCCACCGTGACCACGGATACGCTCGTGCGGGCTGTCCGTGACACGGGCTACGATGTCGCGACGGAGACGATGGATCTCGCCATCGGCGGGATGACCTGTGCCGCATGCGTAGCCCACGTTCAGAAGGCGCTTGGCAAGGTGTCCGGCGTGGTCGAGGCCAACGTCAACCTGGCGACTGAGAAGGCCAGCGTGACCTTCGTCTCCGGCGCGGCGGGCCTGAGCGACTTCGAAGCGGCTGTGGCCCGCGCCGGCTATGAGGTGCGCAGACGCGTCGACCAGGATGCCGGAACGAGTCCGCAGGCCCGCGACATCGATGACGAGGCAGAGCAAAAGATGGCGGAAGCTCGGCGCCGGATGTGGACGGCGTGGGCTTTTACCGCCGCGATCATGGTATGGATGATCCCGGAGATGTTCTTCGGCATCGCCTGGCCCAACATGACGATCTTCAACATCGGCATGATCGTGCTGGCGTTGCCGGTGCTCTTCTGGGTGGGACGCAAGACCTACAGCAGCGGCGTGCGCGCCGCGTTGCACGGCTACGCCAATATGGACACACTGATCACGTTGGGAACCGGCGCATCTCTGTTGACCGGGCCGGCCTCCTTCTTTGCGCCCGTGGCCAACTACGCCGGTGTCTCGGCGATGATTATGGCGTTTCACCTCACAGGCCGCTACATCGAGGAGTCAGCCAAGGGCCGGGCCTCGCAGGCCATCCGCAAGCTCCTGGAGCTGGGTGCCAAGACGGCGCACATCGACCGCGACGGCACCGAGGTGGAGATCCCCATCGAGAATGTTCGCGTCGGCGACGTGATGGTCGTGCGGCCCGGTGAGAAGGTCCCGACCGACGGCGTCGTCGTCTCCGGTGAGAGCGCCGTCGACGAGTCGATGGCAACGGGCGAGTCGATGCCCGTGACGAAGGAACCCGGTGACGAGATCATTGGGGCTACGGTCAATCAGGAGGGCCTGCTGAAGGTACGCGCGACGCGCATTGGCAAGGACACCTTCTTGGCCCAGGTCATCAAGCTGGTCGAGCACGCACAGGGAACCAAGGTCCCCATCCAGGCCTTCGCCGACCGCGTCACCGCCGTCTTCGTGCCGATCATCATTGTCATCGCGGTGCTCACCTTTGTCGCTCACCTGGCCTTCCCGGCGGCGACGCGGTCGCTGACGGCGCTGGGAGATTTCCTACCCTGGGTCAACGCCGATCTGGGCACGCTCACACTGGCGATCGTTTCCATGGTGGCCGTCTTCGTCATCGCCTGTCCCTGTGCGTTGGGGTTGGCCACGCCCACCGCGCTGATGGTCGGGAGCGGGATGGGTGCCGAACACGGGATCCTGATCCGCAGTGGCGCCGCCATACAGACGTTGAAGGATGTCCGCCTCGTGATCTTCGACAAGACCGGGACCATCACCAAGGGACGCCCTGAGGTGACAGACATTCATCCTGCGCCGGGTACCGGGATTTCTGACGAGGAGCTCCTGCAGTTGACGGCTTCGGTGGAGTCCGGATCGGAGCATCCGCTGGGGCGCGCGATTGTGGAGAGCGCCAATGCCAAGGGGCTCACCCTCGCAGAACCAGCGATGTTCAGGGCCATACGGGGGATGGGCGTTACCGCTACTGTGGAGGGTAATGAGGTCGTCATTGGCTCGCGGCGTTTGATGGCGGAGACTGGCATCTCGACAGAAGCGATCGACACGATCATCGCCGAGCTGGAGGGCAACGGCAAGACCGTGATGCTGATCGCAGCCGGCGGTCGCTTGCAGGGTCTCATCGCCGTGGCTGACACACTCAAGGAGGACTCCGCCGACGCAATTGCAGAACTACACAGGCTGGGCGTCAAGACCGCTATGATCACCGGGGACAACGCGCGCACCGCCGAAGCCATCGCCCGGCGTGTGGCGATCGACCACGTCGTGGCGGAGGTATTACCCGACGGCAAGGTGGCTGAAGTGAAGCGGCTGCAGGACCAGTTCGGGATGGTCGCCTTCGTCGGCGACGGCATCAACGACGCACCGGCCCTGACGCAGGCTAACGTCGGCATCGCCATCGGCACGGGCACGGATATCGCCATCGAAGCCAGCGATGTGACGCTGGTGCGGGGCGCTCTGACGAGCGTGGTGGAGGCGATCAACCTCAGCCGGGCTACCTTCAAGAAGATCCGCCAGAACCTCTTCTGGGCCTTCTTCTATAACGTGATCATGGTCCCGCTCGCCGTCGTCGGTTGGATGCACCCGGTGCTTGCCGAAGCAGCCATGGCCACCAGCTCGATCACCGTCGTGACCAACGCAAACTTGTTGCGCCGTGTCGAAATCAGACCCGAGTACGCGCAGCGCGATTGAGAGCCGGAGTTCGGAAAGATGACCAAAATACGAAATCGACGCACCGCGCGCCATCGACGGCGTGCACCCAGGGATTGGTTGCCCTTCGCAATCGTTGGGGCTGCCGTGTTGGTCTTTGGGCTCCTGGTCTTCCAGGCAGCGCGACCTCGACCTGGGATGGCCATGCCTGATTTGGGCAACCAGCACATCGCCTATCCGCAGACCGCCGTCTACAACTCGACGCCGCCCACGTCCGGCCCGCACTATGAGAGCTTGGCGCGCTGGGGCATTCACACGGATCCGATCCAAAACGAGCTCCAGGTCCACAACCTCGAGGACGGTGGGGTGATGGTGCAGTACAACTGCCCGGAGGGATGTCCGGAGCTTGTCAGCCGGCTAGCCGAGATCGTGGAACGTTACGGCGAGCAAGTCATCCTCGCGCCATACCCCTCCATGGATGCGCGCATCGCGCTGACTGCCTGGCAGCGTCTAGACATACTGGAGGAGTTCGACGAACGGCGCATCGTCAGGTTTATTGAGGCCTACCGCGGTCTGGATCACCACGAGTAGTGGATAGGTAGCCGAGGAGATACGTTGTGACTTACGAGAGAAGGAAAGACTCACCTCGCATCAGCCGCCGTGACTTCCTGCGCTTCGCGGGCGCCGGATTGGGCGCTCTTGCGGTTGGCAGCATCGCTAGCGGCCTCTCAGGATGCACGGTGCCCGCGCTTGGGCGCAGGACTAGCGCCAGTGCAGAGGAGGACAGCGGCCCCTTCGAGCCGGACACGGAGATCAACCTGAGGGCGGTGCGCGACGAGGTAGCCATCCTACCCGGCGCACCGACTAAGGTCTGGCGCTTTGTAGCCGACGTGGTAAGGGGGGCGGAGAGCACTGTCCGGCCCCTCCCCAACGCGTATCTAGGCCCGATCCTCTCTTTTACCCGGGGCGAGCGGGTGCGCATCAACTTCACCAACCGGCTCGAAGAACCCACTATCGTCCATTGGCACGGTCTCCACATCCCAGAGGCCGCGGACGGTCACCCTCGGCTTGCGATCGATCCTGGGGAATCCTATGTCTATGAGTTCACGGTATTGGACCGGGCGGGCACCTATTGGTACCACCCGCATCCTCATGGGCGCACAGGGCCCCAGGTCTACAACGGCCTAGCCGGGCTTGTCCTCGTTGCTGATCCCGAGTCGTCCCCGGCGGGCCTACCGACCGGCGACTATGACATTCCCCTCGTCATTCAGGACAGGACCTTCACGAGTGACAATCAACTGGCTTATCTGGACCGGCAGATGCCTGGCCGGATGATGGGGTTCCTGGGCGATCGCGTGCTGGTCAACGGGCAGCCGGATTTCGAGCTTCCGGTTAAAGCGCGACCCTACCGGCTGCGGATTCTCAACGGGTCCAACGCGCGCATCTACAAACTGGCCTGGCAGGACGGCAGGGCGCTGACCGTCATCGGCACCGATGGGGGATTGCTGGGGCGAGCGACGGTCCGTCCCTATGTCACGCTGTCGCCGGGCGAAAGGGTCGAGCTCTGGGCCGATTTCGGCGATGATGCGGTAGGGTCGCAGCTGACGCTGGAGAGCCAGCGTTTCCCAGGCAGTCAGGCCTTCCCCGTGATGAAGGTCGTGGTCGAAGAGGCCACGGAGGAGGGCGAGCCGCTTCCAGAGCAGCTCAGCGACATCGTATGGCACGCGGCGTCAGACGCCGTGAACCGCCGGCACCCCCGCACCTTCGACATGGATATGCGACAGATGACCTGGCTTCTCAACGGACGCACATTCGAGATGAACGATGTTGCCAAGAACGAGGTTGTGCGCCTGGGTGACCTGGAGGTCTGGGAGTTCGTCAACGAGAGCCCCCGCATGGCGATGGCGCACCCGATGCACGTCCACAACGTACAGTTTCAGGTGATCGAACGGCAGGTCCTGGCGGCATACGCTGATCAACACGCCACGCTCGCTGAAGGCTTCGTCGACACGGGCTGGAAGGACACGGTGTTGGTCATGCCCGGTGAACGGGTCAAGGTCCTGCTGAAGTTCGAGCATTATGTGGGTCTTTACCTCTACCACTGCCACAATCTAGAGCACGAAGATATGGGGATGATGCGCAATTACCGCATACGGGCGTAGACGCGCGCA
>JAFGNI010000172.1 GCA_016927095.1 Anaerolineae bacterium
CCCATCGCGAGCTCATTGATGAAGTCTGGATCGGTGACCGGCGGATCGAAGCCCTGCCCGCAGAGGTGCCGCCGGGGGAGGTCGTGGTTGTGGGCGCGGGTGAAGTTTGGTTCGCCCTGCGTCCGCTGACGCGCACTGATTTGGGTCGCGATGCGCCCATCCGGCTGACCGAAATCGGCAGCGACCTGGTGCTGGAGCTTTACAACTACCGTGGCCCCGCCAAGGACTTCTGGGAGCTGGGCTGGCCCGGCGCCTTCTTCTACGGGCACCCGCAGTGTGGCATCTACTTGGAGGTCGCGGAGCGCGCCGCCTACAGTGACGGAGCTGCCTTTGCCGAGACCGTGGCCCGCGGCGTGCTCACCGATGAGACCGCCCCGCCCTTCACCTACGCCGGAGAGCGCGAGCGGCTCTGGACCATCGCCTACGCACGCGACGGTGAGGCGCTGGGCATCGAGGTCGATCTGATGGCGTGGGCGCTCAAGCGCCGCTGGACGCAGGACGGGGAGATCGGATGGCCGATGCTCGAGGCGCCGATGGCCAAGGAGACGCGCACGGGGCACATCGCGACCGGTGAGGCTGCGCTCGATTGGGGAGACACAGCGGCAGGAGATCAGGGCCCGGGATGGCTCTTCGTCAGCCCCGAGACGGGACGTTATGTCGCGGCCTACCACGGGCTGCACCCTGTGCCGCTGACGCTCACCGTCCCCGAGGGTAAGGTCGAGATCCAAGCGATGGCCACCGGGGTCGTGGTCTGGGACCGCGGGGACGTCTCGGTCGATGCCGTCGGCCTGCAGGGTGAGCCGGTGGTCACCCGTGCCGGCGCGTGTTTGTCATGACCGATTCGTGACGCCTCTGAAGAAAGCGCATCTCACCGCAAAGCGCGCGGAGAACGCAAAGGAAAGATCAAAGATCTGGGGTGACGGTGTCGTTCGTGCGGGGTTTGACGCACAGGAGCTCTTGTGATCACGAAGCGCCCGCTCTTGCTGGAAGTTGACAACCTGAGCACGCACTTCCACCTCGATGAGGGGACGGTTCACGCTGTCAACGGCGCCACCTTCAAGCTCTACGCCGGCGAGACCCTGGGCATCGTGGGGGAGAGCGGCTGCGGGAAGAGCGTGCTCGCGCGGTCGATTCTGCGGATGGTCCCCGCCCCGGGGCGCATCGTCGAGGGTCGCATCCTCTATCATCGCCTAGTGGGTGGGACGGACGATCCTGTCGACCTCACCAAGCTGGACCCGCGGGGACCCGAGATGCGGGCGATCCGCGGCCTAGAGATCGCGATGGTCTTCCAGGAGCCGATGTCATCGCTGAGCCCCGTCCATACGGTAGGGGACCAAGTCGCAGAGGCCATCCTGCTGCACCGGCTTGTCTCCCAGGAGGAGGCCCAGCTCCAGGCGGTTGCGATGCTCGATAATGTCGGGATGCCCGAGCCCGCCAGGACCGCCCGCCGCTATTCGCACGAGCTCAGCGGCGGGATGTGCCAACGGGCCATGATCGCGATGGCGCTGGCCAGCTATCCGGATCTGCTGATTGCCGACGAGCCCACCACGGCGCTCGACGTGACCACGGAGGCGCAGATCCTACAACTGATGCGCGATCTCCAGCACCGCTACGGTATGGCCATCATGTACATCACCCACAACCTGGGTGTCATCGCGCAGATGACCGAGCGGGTGATCGTGATGTATCTGGGCCGCGTGGTAGAGATGGCGGAGGTCGATAGGATCTTCCACCAACCCCTCCACCCCTACACCCAGGCACTGCTGCGCTCTGTTCCCCGGCTGGGCCAGAAGGTCCGCGGTCGGCGCCTGACCTCCATCAAGGGCATGGTGCCGAACGCCTACGAGATTCCGAGGGGATGCCCCTTCCACCCGAGGTGCCCCCAGATGCGCCCCGGCATCTGTGACCGCGTTGCGCCGCCCTGGCTCGCGCCCGAGATCGACCATTGGGTGCGGTGTGTGCTGTATGCGGCGTAGTGCTACGCCGCTGCCCCTCTCCTCACTCCTCGAAGTAGATCGGGTTCGAGAGCAGGGCCGGCAGCGGGGGGATGCCCGGCAGGAAGGTGCGCCAGATCTGCACCACGGCGAAACCAGGAGCCTCAACCGGTATCTCCAGGTCGAGGGCGCCGTCTGACGGCGCACGGAAGATGTCCCGGCTGCCCTGTCCACTGACCACTTTGACGCTGTCGCCGGCCTTGAGCCCCTCGGCACGGAGGCGCATCGCCAGCCCCGAGCGCCAGGCGACTGCATCGCCCAGGATGGCGCCCTCGCAGGTCACCGCCAGGGTGGGCCCGTTGGGCGCAAAGGTGACGAAGCTATGCCCTTCCCGCACCGCGGCTAGCAGGGCTTGGGGGCTATCCGACGCGGCATAGACCCCCATACAGGGGCCGCCCAGGATCTGGAAGAGGCCATCGCGGTGGTAGTCACTGCCGCCGGTAATGGCGACCTTCTTCCCCGCCGCCAACATCTCCAGCCAATAGCTGACCGCACGCAGGTTGCTCTCGCGCATCGGGCCGTTCCACACCTCGAGACAGTCGAAGGGCAGGCGCGCCGTGTCGAACTTGAAGGCGTAAGGTTCCTCGAACGGGTGCGCGATCACGATCAGGGCGCCGCGCTCCCGCGCGCTGACGAAGCGTGCGCGTACCTCTTCCTCGCTGTGGGTGAAGAAGGGGCCGTCGTAGGGCCGGTCGACGCCCAGGAACGTGGCATGGCCCCGGTAGTGGGTCCA
>JAFGNI010000173.1 GCA_016927095.1 Anaerolineae bacterium
ATCATCGCCGGCGACGTCAATGGCAACCGCTGGCTGGACGACGGGGAGAGCTGGACCGAGAGCGACCCCTTGAACAGCGATTCCGACCGCGACGGTCTCCTTGACGGGGCGGAGGTGACCGGGACGAATGGCTATATAACCGATCCTCGCCAGGCTGATACCGATGGCGATGGCCTCGACGATGGCGCCGAGCCGGCGATCTACGGCACGGATCCGACCCGGCCTGACACGGACCACGATGGATTGTCCGACGGGCGTGAGGTCTGGCTGCAGACCAACCCGCTGGACCCGGACAGTGACTGGGACGATATGCCGGACGGGACAGAGATCGCCGGCGGCACGTCCCCTCTCGATCCCGACTCCGATGGCGATGGCGTCTGGGACGGTGCGGATCCTTGGCCTCAGGAGCGTGACCACGACCAGGACGGGCTCTGGGATGGTCAAGAGCTGGTCCCCGACGCCAACGGGCTGCGCTTCGAGGCGGAGGACTTCAGCGGCGCCGCCGTCGAAGACTATGCTGTTGCCCTTGAGTTCGTCAACCCCGCCATCGGCGGTGACATTGAGGTGCTCCATGCGGGCCTTGCGAGCGGCTCGGAGCTCATCGCTGAGATCGGGATGAAGCTGATCCCGCCAGGCCAACGGGTGTCCGCCTGCTGGGACTACGACCGGCAAGCCGTCGGCACAGTGTCCAGCGATTGGCAGGGCGATCCCCTGACGGTCACAGACATCGACAGCCACTCCGGCAGCCATGCGCTGTTGTTCGTCGATGGCGACGGTGGGGCCCGGGCGTCGGGCATCCATCTCTTCAGGCCTGCCCAGGGCCAGGTCCGTTTGGACTTCTGGCTCAATGCCGACATCGTGGATGGTAGCTTCGAGGTTGCGGTGGTGGAGAGCGCCGCCAGCCCTGATGGGATGCGGTTGATCTTGGACCGCGAAGGGACCGCCTACTACGCCACCGGGGCGACCACGGTCGAGTTCGCGCGAGACCTGGTCGGGTGGCACCGCTTCCGGTTGGAGAGCCGGGACCTGGACGCGGGCACTTACACGGTCTGGCTCGACGGTCAGGTCGCTGCTGCTGCTGTGGCTTTCGCGGGTGATCCGCAGAGCCTGAGCCGTGTCGTCATCGGCGACGCCGACAATGGGGGGCGATCCACCGGCAGCCTCTATGTGGACGATATCGCCTTCCAGGCTGCGTCCCAGGATGACACGGGGATGCTGAGGCTGGCTGTTCGGTCCCGCACGTTGCTCGACGGGGCCAATGGCGCGTTACTGAATGTCGTGCTGCTGGACCAGGCGGGGGCACCTGTCTACGAGGGCGAGTTCCCGGTAGCGTATGACCTCTATCGCTGGACGGTGACGCCGGATATCGAGGTGCCTGCCGGCGACTATGTGGTCGTGCTGCTCGACCGCACCGGTGCGGAGATCGCGGTGGACAAGCTTCTTGTGGCGTGGGGTGATCCTGCGCCGCACTACTACTTGACGCAAGCAGATGTCTGTGACGCCGATGGCGATCTTCTCGATGACGGACTTGAGGCTACGGCGACGGACCAATGGATCGAGGCGGAGCACTACAGCCGCGACAGGATCCTGATCCGTGAGTTCGTCGACGATGTCCACGGCGATGACAGCGGCCTGGAGGCGTCCAACGGCTATGCGACGACACACCAGGAGGCCGGTGGCGAGATCGCCTACGTTCCGCCGGGACCGCTCTATCCTGCCGGGACCTATCAAGTCTATGTGCGCGCGCGGCTCGATCCAACCGAAGCCAAGAATCCGGCGCTTCGGGTGACGGCTATGAGTGAGGCAACCAGTGTCTCAGAGGCGATCACCCTGACGGACCGTTTCCAGTGGCACACGACCGCAGCCCTCACGCTCACGCTGCACCATCCGGGCACGCTGACGGTAATGGTTGAGGACGCCGGCAATCCGAGTGAGAGTGTGCTGGTCGACAAGATCCTGCTCACACAACGGTTCGCCATCCGTTACAGCGCCAAGGACTGGACCGAGCAGCCCCGCAATCTCTCCGATCCCCTCGATCCTGACACCGACGGCGATGGTTTCCGGCCTGTGCCGATCGACCTCCCCAACTCCGAGGGCTACCTGATCGATGGTTGGGAGCGTCTCATCGTCACCAACCCTTTCGATCTTGACACCGACGACGATGCGCCCGTTCCCGGCGATCCTGGGGTGGTGAACCCGGGGCTCACCGATGACGCGGACAACCAGCCGCTCTCCGACGACGGTGATGGGGACGGGCTCAAGGTCGCGGTCGATCCCGATGATAGCGATGACGATTGCGACGACGACGGGATCCTGGATGGCAACGAAGACGCCAATCTGAACGGTGTCTGGGAGCCGGACGAGACCGACCCTCTGAACCCCGATACCGACGGCGACACGATCCTCGACGGCACGGAGCTGGGACTGTCGTCGCCTCAGGGCAACGACACCGATCCCGCCGTCTTCGTGGCGGACAAGGATCCGCGCACCCGCACGGACCCGCTGGCGACGGACTCGGACGGTGATGGTCTGGCGGATGGCACAGAGGACCCCAATGCGGACGGGATGCACGATTCGGCGAGGGAGCCTACGGATGCTGCAGCGCCTGATACCGACCGTGACCTCCTGGACGACGGGACCGAGGATGCCGACGGCGATGGCGCCATCGCCGGCGACAGTGACGGCGATCGCCAGATGGACGCTGGAGAGACCTGGACCGAGACAGATCCAGCCGTTGCCGACACCGATGGAGATGGGCTCGGTGACGGGCAGGAGGTCCTCAGCTTCGACACCTCTCCCGTGTTTCGCGACAGCGATGGCGATGGACTCGAGGATGGCCCTGAGATCCTGACCTACGCGACCGACCCCAACGACGCTGACAGCGACGAAGATGACCTCTCAGATTACGTGGAGGTCATCGCCTACGCCACGTTGCCGCTCACGCCAGATACGGATGGCGACGGATTGGACGATGGCACCGAGGTCACGGTGTACACCACAGATCCCCTCGCTACCGACAGTGACGATGATGGACTGGCCGATAGCGAAGAGGTGGTCGCCGGCCAGGATGGCTTCGTCACCAATCCGCTGGACCCTGACGGCGACGGCGACGGTGTCATCGATGGCCTGGAGGCCCAGTACGGCTGGAATCCCACCGACACGGTCACGCCCTCCGCGCCTGCAGCCGGGCAGACCTTTGAGATGGCCCAGGTGCATATGGCGGCGGAGACGGCGTGGGTGAACAGCCCCACGCAGCCCGGCGTGCTCGTCACCCACGGTCTGATCTATCTTGGCGACGCCAACAACTTCAGCGTCGACCTCAACGGCACGCTGACCGTGACGCTTGCCACGGGCGAGATGGTCGGCGCCGGTGAGATCCGGGTCTCCCTTCGTGGGCGCACCATCTCCTTTGCGGCCCAGGGTCCCATTGAGTTCTACGAGCCGACAGGCATTGTGAGCTTCACCGTCGATCAGCAGGTCGATCTGTTGCTGGTGCCGCCGGTCTCTGCCGACATTCATAACACCGTATGGATCGACCTCGACAACGGGAGCCTGACGACCGACGGCGTCGTGCAGGCGGAGCTGATCCGCACCGAGGGTGAGTTCGTCATCTGGCCTTCACAGGGCATCGTCTCCCTGGGCACGCAGGCAGTACCGGTCTCCTTTACTCTCACACTGCCCGACCCGCTCAATAAGGACGTCACCTTCGGCACAGCCTACGCCTCACTGAACCTGAGCGACACGCTCGCTTTCGCCGGGGCCGCTGCCCTCACCTTGCCCGATTTGCCCGGTGGTGCCACGCTCTCCCTGCCCGGCGCAGCGTTCCTGGTCGACTTTGACGCCTGGCACTTCGTCTTCGACGTGGACAGCTCCTTCGAGCTTGAACTGGGTTCAGTCACCGTCGGGGTCGAGGGTCCGGCTGGGGCGCACTTTGAGCTGGCGATCGAGAGCGGCTATCTCTCCGTCGACGGCGGGTTTGACCTGCCACCTCTGGAGCTCGAAGGGACGCTGGAGATCGACCTCTACAGCAATATCGAACCCAACGTCTGGTACACGCCGACCCATACGACCAGCCAGATCGGGGGCTTCAAAGGACACTATCGTGTGGAGACCACCGTGCCGATCCCGCTCCCGCCGCCGCCGCTGCCGCCTGGGCCTGCGGCGCTGAATCTCACCGGTGAGACCGTGATGCGCCTTCCTTTCCTCGATCCGGACCTCGACCCGCTGGAGCCGCCGTCCTATGGGGCAAACGGAACCTGTGAGCTCGAGGTGGGCGTTGGTGTTGCCTCGCTGGGGTTCGAACTAGGGGGCACCAGCGCCGCCATCGACTTCACCAACAAGAAGATCTATTTCGCGTCGGAGTCGGGCATTGCCTTGGGCGACCTTGTCGAGGGCCTGCCCGCGGGGCTGGGCAATATCGGCCTCGGTCCCAAGGCCCAAGCCGAGTTCATCTTCGACTGGGATGCCGATCCGGCTGAGTATGTTGCCTATACCAGCGCGATCAGCGACGTCTACACGATGCCGGTCTCCAGCACCATCCTCGTGGGCAGCGGGCGCTACAACTACTATGGATTCCAGGCCGATGTGATGTTCCTCGTCGACTTCGATCTGGTCGAAGCCTATGCCGGCGACCACGTCGGCGGGCTCTATATGGGTGGTAGCCTCAACCTGCCCATTGACGTCGGCACGCCGGTCTCCGTGACCGGGGGCATCAGCTGGGAGGGCGATCTTCTGCTCTCCGGTGTCAGCAACATCGAGATCGCCGGACACCACCTTGCAGGCGCGACCGTCACCCTGACTAACGATGCCCTCGCGCTGAGTGGCATGGTCGATATGCCTGGGGTCGGCAGTGCTGCTGTCGCCGGTACTATCGCTGCGGACGGTACCTATGCCTTTACCGGTACCGCCGCACTGACGCCGGGCGGCTTCAATCTGGCTGGGGCCACCGTCCTCTTCAACAACAACGGACTCTGGGTCGATGGACAACTCACGCTGCCGGAGGGTATGGCTACCGTTGCGATCAGCGGAACGGTCACGCCCCTGCACTATCACTTCGAGGGTGTCGGTGACCTGGCGCTGGGTGGGTTCCAGTTGGCAGCCGCACAGGTCGTCGTCGACAGCAGCACCGGGCTGATCGCCTCGGGCGCTGTCACGGTGCCGAATGCCGGCTCGGTCAGTCTCTATGGCGCCATCCATCCCAGCGGCGCCTTCACGCTCACCGGATCCGGGACGCTGTCGCCCTACGATGTCGACATTCTCAATGCCAGCTTCGCGCTTGCCCGGCCTGCCGGTGGGCCGGTTACCTTCACCGGGACCGGTGCCGTCCTTGCCGGCGGGCAGACGCTGGCCTCGGCAAGCTTGACCATCCGTTCCGATGGTTACATCTCGGGCACGGGTACGCTCACCTGGAGTGCGGTGAGCGCGACGGCGTGGTTTGCCCTTGATCCCTCCGGGAGCGGCGGCACGGGCAGTTTTGACCTCGGGGCACTCGTCTCCGTGGGTAAGACGGTGAATGGGTATGGGGTCGAGGGGGCGGTGAGCTTCAGTGCCTCAGGCAGCGCCTTGGGCATCGCGATCGGTGCCACCTTCAGCGGTTCGGTGACGGCGGCAGGCTACGCCCTTGCGGATCTGAGTGTGGGCGTGAGCTCCAACGGCGCGATCCAGATCTCCGGACTCCCCTATCCCTGTCCGAGTCTCACCGATCCGCTCCGAATCTGCCATTCGTCTATCACGTTGGACATCCTGTAGAGGAGGGGGCATAGGCCTCCTGTCCCATCCGGCGCCTCGCGGCTAGGTCGCGGGCGACAACAGCTGGTTGCCAGTTGACAATATAAACAATATTAATATAATATAAATAGCGAAAACTACATAACGACGCGCTGCTTGTCCGGATCCCGGCAAGCGCGCGTTCTTTGCTTCAGTCGGGTTCTCCAAAGGAGGCCTGTGATGAGACGGAGTGCAATGCTCTTGGGGTTTACTGTCGTGTTGGCGCTTGCCCTGGGGGTCAGCCTGGGGACGGTCTTGGGTCAGGGTGGTGAAGTCGAAGGCCCGGATCAGGTTATCGCTTCGGAAGTTGAGGGTGACAACCGGCGCGTTATCTACGGTCCTGCTGGAGGGATCTCTCCAGCCAGCCCCGACGCGGTCGACATCAGCTTCATCGATTCCCCTACCGCGTTCTGTTACCAACCCGACCCGGCCCAGGACGTCTGCTATGTCAACTTTGCCCAGCACTACGTCACCTCGGCACCGAATTATATGATCCAGATGTCGATGACGCTGGCGTCACGCGTGCAGGCGGTTTACCAGGGCTTCTTCCAGGACTACATGCTCGTCAACCACGCGATGCACGGTCAGGGATTCAAGGTGTCGTGCGGTGAGCTGGGTACAGGGGGTAAGCCCCTCCTTGGCAATGCCTATTCCTGGATCGTGAGGGCGCGCGACAGCTCGAATCTCAAGTCGGCCAACTACGGCACGGTCTACTGCCCTGCCTACGTGCCCTGATCGGCCCCGAGCACTAGGAGACGACATGGCTAGGCTATGGGCTTGGGGCCTGTTGAGCTTGCTGCTTGTGGTCAGCATGGCGTTTGCGTTGCCGGTTCTGGCGCAGGAGGCCGAGATGGACCCGTCGGCCCTGCATCCCCAGAGCCGGACGAGTCCGGACATCTCCTTCATCACGAGCAGTACCCCGTTATGTTACCAGGTGGACCCGGCGCTGAACCGGTGTCTGGTCCGATGGGAGACCCTCGCGGTCCAGAGCACGGCGCCCGCCTACATGCAGACGATGACGGTGACGATCAATAGCCGTGTGCGAGCGGTCTACCAAGGGTTTTTCACGCGCTCGATCTACGTGACGTCCGCCATGCTCGGCCAAGGATTGGTGGTGCCCTGCGGGGCTCTGGGGGCTGCGGGAGATCCGGTCTACGGGCTGTCGCATAGCTTCGCGATCCACGCGGTCGATACCGACGGGCTCAAGTCGGCCAACTACGGCACCTTCAGGTGTCCGGGTGTGCGGTTGGTCTATCTCCCGATGATGCTCCGGAGCTGATGCTGGTGATCTCTTAGCCCACAGGGAGTGCGGATGCGCCGCGGTGCTCGGGCCGAGGTCTAGACCTCTATCGACTGCCAGCGGGCCGCTCTGTAGCGCCAGACCATCAAGAAGGCCTGGGTGCCCCATCCTGCGATGAGGCCCCACCAGATGCCGTGGGGGCCCAGGCCAACGATGCTGGAGAGTAACCACGCTAAGGGTAGCTGCACCAGCCAGAGAGAGGCCAGGTTCACAAGCATCGGCGACAGCGTGTCTCCGGCGCCTACTTGGGCTGCGTCGTAGACCAAGGTGACGGTCTGGATCAGGTAGCCGAGCGCTACCCAGCGCAGCATGGCCGCACCAGGCGCGAGTGCCTCGGTTTCCAAGCCGAACCAGCTCAGCACCCAGGGCGCCGCTACCAGCAGGAAGAGGACCAGCACCGCCGTGATGGTCAGTGCTATGCGCACGATCCAGCGCACGGCCTTCTCCGCTCGGGGAATCTGCCGGGCGCCGAGGTTGAGACCAATCATCGCGCCCGCGGCGCTGGCGAGGCCCATCCCCGGCACCTGGACCACGCCCAGGACGCGGGTCGTGACGATCCACGCCGCCAGGACGGGCGAGCCGTAGGAGGAGATCAGCCGGATCAGGAGCGAGTTGGCCAGATTCGGGGCGCCGCGTTGCACAACGGAGGGAAGGGCGACCCGGATGATGCGTCCCATGATGGGGAAGTCCAGCCGCAGGTTGTGCAGATCGATCCGAATGGCGGCCCGTCCCGATAGCAGAACGCCGAGACCCCACAGCACGCCGACGGCGTTGGCAGTCACGACCGCCGCGGCTGCCCCGGCAACCCCGAAGCGCTGGGCCAGCAAGGGTTCCGCCACGAGCTGGGTACCCATCATCCACAGCGTCATCGTCAAGCGGATGTGGGGTGCGCCCGCCGTGTTGAGCATGCCCCCGACGCTTGGCAGCAGCTCTAGCGCGATCAGTCCGGCGAAGATCACCCGCGCATAGCTCACCGCGGCGGGAAGCACCGCTGCGTCGGCGCCCGCCAGCCGCATCAACGGTTCAGCCAGCACGTAACCCAACACGCCCAGGGCTCCGGAACTGGCGGTCATCAGGATTATGGCCTGCAACGTCGCCAGATTGGCACCGTCCTCGTCATCGGCCCCCACGAAGCGCGCGACCACAGCGCCGCTGGCTCCGCTAAGCGCCATCAGGACACTGATCATCGTGACGCGCACGGAGACGGCCAGGCCAGCCGCCGCCTGGGCCGTGCTGCCCAGCCGTCCGAGCCAGAAGGAGTCGTAGAGGTTAGGCAGCATGAAGAGCGCCTGGCTCAGCGTGATGGGCCAGGCCAGGCGCCAGATGGCACGCGCAAGGCTGCCGCAGACGGCTGCCTCCGCAGGCAACCTGCGCGATCGTGTGTCTGCACTTGTCGGCATCGCGTTCGATTATAGCCGAACTCGCTCGGATTGCTGTGCTGCCACCGCGCAAAGCGCGATGGTGCCTCCCTGCCAACCGCGGCTTGTGGTCTCCGTCCAAGGCCGTAGAATCGAGTGGCGGGAACGTGTGAGTAACCCCTTGATGCAGCGAGCCGTAGGCGAAGCGACCGGCGAGGCGTACTGATACGGAGAAGGAGACAGCATGCAGGGGAGACCAGTAGATCAGCAAGACGCGCCCCACGGGGATCACCCTCGACCTCGTCCCATCCTGATCACCGGCGCCAGCTCTGGTATTGGCAACGCCCTGGCCCATCACCTGGTCTCCCGTGGACACCGGGTCTACGCAACGGCCCGCCGGGAAAGCGACCTTGCTGCGCTCGGGGAGATCGAAAACGTCAGGCCGATCCGGTTGGACGTCCGGAACGCCCAGGACGTCCACGACGCTCGCCGCCGCGTAGAGTCTGACGGGCTCGGTCTCTATGGCCTCGTTAACAACGCCGGTATCGGCCCGTTGGGTCTTTTCAGCACCTGGACTGATGAGGAGCTCCGCGATCTTTTCGAGGTCAACGTCTTCGGGGTCCACCGCATGACCAACGCTTTCCTGGATCTCCTTCTGCAGGCCAAAGGGCGCATCGTCAACATCGGATCCCAGGGCGGTATGATCACCAAAAAGCACTACGGTCCTTACACGATGACCAAGTTCGCGCTCGAGGCCTATACCGAGGCGCTGGACGCGGAACTGGCGCCATATGGCGTCCGTGTCAGTATTGTCCAGCCCGGCGGCATCGTGACGCAGGCGGGCCGCAACGCGATGCCCGCGACGATCGCCCACTTCCAGCGCGCAGTGCCCCCCTTCGTGGCGGAGGCCCGGCTGGTGCTGGCAAGCTTCGAGGCGCCCCCGCCACCCACGGATGGCCCGGAGTCGGAGACCAACCGCAGACCGTCGTCGCCGCAGATCGTGGTGGACGCTGTCGAGGACGCGCTCTTCTCGGCGGTACCCAAGCTGCGCTACCTGGTGGGCACCAAGTGGGAGGGCGACCGCGTCATCCACGCCCTCATTCAGAAGCTCCTCGACGAGAACGACAACCCGCAGCACAGCTACACCCGCGACCAACTCGTCGCCTTGCTGGACCGCCATATCGCCGACCGGCGCGGCTGAGGGCCACCTTCCGGGAAGCTTCGAAGCTTCCCGGAAGGTCGTCTGCTCAACCCGTCCTCACGGAGCGCCCAGGGGCTTTTGCGCAGGCCCTGGGCGCTGCCTCTCCACCTTGGCCGATCCGCCCGATCCGCGTATCATACCAACACTGATCCATCAGAAGGAGCCTACCGTGACCCTAACGATCCGTGAAGTGGCCGAGACCGACATCGAAGCCGTCCTGCAGATCGCCCGCGACGCCTGGGCGCCCGTCTGGACCTCCCTCCAGAGCATCCTCGGTCCCGAGATCTGGCAGCGGCTCGATCAAGATCACCAGCGATCACAACACGCCGCGATCGAGGCCGTATGCCGCGACGAGGGTCACGAGACCGCCGTGTGGGTCGCTGAAGACACTGAGGCTGGCACCGGCCCCGTGGGCTTTGTTGCTTACAAGCTCAACTTCGAGACAAAGCAAGGTGAGATCTGGTTCCTGGCTGTCCGCCCTGATCATCAGAATCGGGAGACGGGCACAGCGCTCAACCTGCACGCCCTCGAGCAGATGCGCAAGGCCGGGATGACGATGGCCATCGTCGAGACGGGGGGCGATCCCTCCCACGCACCGGCGCGCCGATCCTACGAGAAGGCCGGTTTCACCGGGCTGCCGATTGTGCGTTACTTCAAGGCGCTGTAAGGTCAAGTGAAGCGGTTGTAGCGGGACTAGGGGACGCTGGGTCCGCCAACCGTGCCGCATAGGCAAACTGGGGACGCAGCAGCTAGGAGGGCAATATGGCGCATGAGTGTCCGTTCTGTGAGATCGCGGCGGGGCGCGGATGCGCTAGCATCTTCTACCAGGATGAGCTGGTGATGGCATTCCTCGACATCAACCCCATCACGGTGGGTCACAGCCTGGTCATTCCAAGGTTCCATGCCTCCCATCTGGCCGATCTGGATGAAGCAACCGGGCGCCGCCTCTTCACCGTGGCCCAACGCACCGCCGCGGCGATCCGCGCTACTGGCCTGCGTTGTGAGGGTATCAACCTGTGGCTCGCCGACGGGGAGGCTGCGTTTCAGGACGTGTTTCACGTCCACCTCCACGTGATCCCCCGCTTCCGAGGCGATGGCTTCCGCAT
>JAFGNI010000749.1 GCA_016927095.1 Anaerolineae bacterium
GCCTTGACGTTGGCAAGGCCAAGGCGACGAGCATTGGCCTGTGTGAACTCGACTGCAAGCGCATCTCTGTCCACCAGGTGTACCTGTGCTCCAGGCTTGAGGCGCCCCAGGGTGAGTCCAAGTGGCCCATACCCACACCCGAGATCCAGGATCCTGGAATCGTCCCTTATCTGATCCAGTGGCAGGGTCTTCAATAGGTGCGCAGAACCGATGTCGATCTGGTGGCTGCTAAATAGGGTCTGCGACACAGCAAACTCCAGCTGTTCGCCCGCGATCGACAGCCCAACCGTCTTTTTGAGATATGCGTCCAGTGTGTTGTTATCCATCTGCGCTCTCATCTGGGCGTGTCCTGCAGCCGGTGCAGGGTGGGAGAACCACCAGCGGGCGATACTCATGGTCGACCAGGTGTCGGAGGACAGCGACAAGCTCGCCGTTCGAGTCCTGCGCTTGTACCAGGCCGGCGGTTTCGGAAAGGGTGAGGGCAATCGTCTGCCCAAAGCGGACAGCCCGTTCTTGGTCCGGTGTGAGCATCATCACCGGCATCGATCCAAGAGCTGCTGTTGCAGGCAACAGGGCTTCGCCGAAACGTCCCGTATTCTGTAGGTGTTGCAGATCATCCAGGGAACGGCTCTGTTCGAGGGTAAAGGGGCCACTGGCAGTACGGCGAAGCGCTCGTAGGTGACCACCGCAACCCAGGGCCTGGCCGATATCGTGAGCCAGACTACGAATATAGGTCCCTGATGAACAGGCGACATCAAACGTAAGGTCGGGGGAAACCCAGTCCAGGATCGTCAGGCTGTAGACCGTCACGAGCCTGGGATCTCGTTCCACTTCCTCACCCCGGCGGGCTCGCTCGTAGAGGCGTGTGCCATGCACCTTGATGGCTGAATACATAGGCGGAACCTGCAAGATTGTGCCCTCAAAGCGCGACGGAATGGACTCAATGGTCCGTAGGTCGATCTCGACAGGTTGCTGAGCGATGATCTCCCCGTCCGCGTCGTAGGTGTCTGTGGTCTGCCCGAACCGCAGGACGGCACGGTATTGCTTTGTTCCCTCTGTGGCGAACTGTGACAGGCGCGTAGCTGGGCCCAGAAGCAGGCCGAGCACCCCCGTTGCCATCGGGTCAAGAGTGCCCGTGTGTCCGACGCGGCGCGTGCCTGCTAACCGGCGGACGCGGTTGACCACATCGTGGGATGTCAGCCCAGCCGGTTTGTCAACGATCAGCACGCCGTTGATCATGCTGATCCATCGTCTCCTCGATGGCGGTAAGCACACGCCCCATCGCCTCATCCAGCGGTCCGTCGATGGTGAAGCCGGATGCCTGGCGGTGACCGCCGCCACCGAACGCATGGGCGATGCCGGCGACGCTGTATCCCTGACGTGAGCGAAGGCTGACCTTCACTGAACCATCGCTCATTTCGATGAACGCTGCGGCTACCTTAGCTTCGGCTACGCGGCTTAGGAGGTCCCCAAGATCGAGGTCGTCGTGGTCGCCGATGCCAAGGGACTCCTTCTCGGCGAGCGGCACGGCTGCCCAGCCGACATGGCCCTTGAGTTGCAGGCTGTTGAGTGCCACACCCCATCCACGCATCGTCTGGTAGGGAACGGCGTCCAGGGTCTTGCGCATCGCACCCAGGTAGTCGCCCCCAACCTCAATCAACTCACTCACCAGCCTCAGCACGGCTGGGGTCGTCGAGTCAGTTCGCAGCCCGCGAGTGTCTGTAAGTAGGCCCACCAGCAAGCAGGTCGCGATATCACCGGCGACCGAGACGCCGAGACCCCGGATGACATCCACCATCAGGACAGCGGTCGCCGCTGCGTGAGGGTCGACCAGGTTCACATCGCCGAACTGCTCATTGGTCTCGTGATGGTCGATAACAAGCAGCGGGATTTGGCCCAGCCAGGCCTCACGGTAGATCCCGCCAGTGCGTTTGAGGTCGCTCATATCAACCGCCACGACCAAGTCGCAGTCGCAGTGTTCAGGGACATCGAGGACAAATGTTTCAGCGCCCGGAAGATAGGCCAGGTTGTCAGCGAGCGGGTGGACACACGCGACCGTGGGCCGTTTGCCCAACTGGAGCAGGGCCAGTCGCAGGGCTAGAGTCGACCCAATGGCGTCGCCGTCAGGTCGCGGATGGGCGATGAGTAGCGGCTTCTCACTCCTCAGCAGGATCGAAGTCGCCTTCGTCAGCATCGAAGTCGTCTTCGTCGTCATCGTCGATGGTGTCTGGATCAGAGCCATGGATCTTGTCTTCCTCCTGCAATTGGTGCAGCAGCTCCTCGATGCGTGCCCCGTGGGCCAGCGAAGGATCGTAGATGAACTCCAGTGTGGGGAGGTTCCGCAACCTCAGGGTAGGGGCCATTTCCTTACGCAGCCACCCCGCTGCTCCATCGAGCGCCTTCTGTACCCCAGCGATGTCCTCAGCCGTGCCGATGATGCTGAAGTAGACTTCCGCACGGGTTGTATCTCGGTTGACGCTGACGTCGGTGATGGTGACCTCGGCCAACCTTGGATCGTTGCTCTGTTCCAGGAGCAGTTGTGTAACCTTACGCTGTATTAGCTGGTTTATGCGACGAGAGTATTTCTTGCCCATGTCTCTTCTCCGCGCACAATCTGGCAAGCGCTCATGCGCTCGCCAGATTGTGTGTTCAATGAAGCGCGCGCTTCTATTCCTGCTCGACGCGGCGCATGACGTAGAAACGCAGCCGGTCGCCCACAGCTAAGTCATCAAATCCCTCGACCTTGACGCCGCATTCGAAGTTCTGCCGGACCTCACGGACGTCCTCGGTAAAGCGTCTGAGGGAGTCGATTGATCCGTCGTGCAAGACTGTCTCGTTGCGAAGCACGCGAACCTTCGCATTTCGACGGGCTACTCCCTGGGTGATGTAGCACCCAGCGATTTTGCCAAGGCTTGAGACATCGAAGATCTGGCGTACCTCGGCCTCACCTATCACGACCTCTGTGTAGGTGGGTTCGAGCATACCCTTGAGGGCTTTCTCAACATCGTCCACGAGGCGATAGATGATCTCGTAGATGTGGATCTCCATTCCCTCCATGTCAGCCATACGCTGCGCAGCCGTATCGGCAGAGACACGGAAGCCCAACACGATAGCATCTGAGGCCAAGGCCAGGTTCAAGTCCGACTCAGAGATGTTGCCGGCTGCGGCATGGATCACGTTGACCTTGATATCGGCAGTACTGAGCCGGTTGATGCTGTTCACGATGGGCTCGATAGAACCCTGGACATCCGTCTTCAGGACTACGCTAAGCTCCTGCGCCTGCCCGGCACGGATGGCTGACGAGAAATCATCCAGCGAGAGCGGACGGGTGGGGCGCGAGAGATCACGCAGCTTCGCTTCCTCAGTCCGTTTCTCGGCGATGGCACGTGCCGTGCGCTCATCGTTGACGACCTCTAGAATGTCACCGGCATCGGGTACGTCATGTAGCCCGATGACCACCGTTGGCGTAGCGGGTGGGGCCGTCCGGTGACGGGTGGTGTTCTCATCTTCCAATGCACGGATCTTGCCCCACGTCTTGCCCACCACGACGACGTCCCCAGTATCGAGTGTGCCGTTCTGGATCAGCACGGTCGCCAGAGGTCCCCGACGCTTGTCCAGGCGGCCCTCCAGCACGGTGCCCACCGCGGCACGATCCGGGTTGGCCTGCACGTTGATCTCGTCGGCTACCAGGATGATGGCTTCCAGCAGGTCCTCCAGGCCGGTCTTCATCTTGGCCGAGACCGCGATGACCATCGTGCTCCCGCCCCATTCGTCGGGTGTCAGTCCGAGATCCGAGAGCTGCTGCATGGCGACTTGCGGACGCGCATTGGGTCTGTCGATCTTGTTAAGGGCCACAATGATCGGAACGTGCGCCGCCCTGGCGTGGTTCACTGCTTCGACAGTCTGGGGCTGTACGCCATCGTCTGCAGCCACAACCAGGACGGCGATGTCAGTCGTATTGGCGCCGCGGGCTCGCATCGCGGTGAAGGCTTCGTGGCCCGGGGTATCCAGGAAGGTGATGCGGCGTCCCCCATGTTTGATCTGGTAGGCGCCGATGTGTTGTGTGATGCCACCGCTCTCACCACCGGCCACATCGGTGTGCCGGATGGCGTCAAGGAGCGAGGTCTTTCCGTGATCGACGTGACCGAGAACCGTGACGACAGGAGGGCGGCTCTGGAGATCGCCGGGGTCCTCATCTGCGAGCAGAATCTGCCACGCCGATAGCTCCGTCTTTGCTTCTTCTTCTAGCTCGGAATAGGGTTGCTTGACGTCGTAGCCGAACTCGGCGGCGATGATGGACGCGGTGTCGAAGTCAACCTGCTGGTTGATGCTAGCCAGTACGCCGTTGCTCATTAGGATCTTGATGATCTTTATTGGTGTTTCGCCCAGCAACTCCGCCAGATCGCGGACCGTAACTATCTCTGGGATGGTGATTTCTTTCTCTGTCATACGCACTCCTCCTCTGTCAGTCACTCGGTTAAGACCGCAGTCACGTCGATGTCTCATCCTCTTCTGATTGTCCCATAAGGGACTGAGCGAATGCCTCCAATACAGCCAAATCCTCGGGCTGGAGATTGATACGCAAGGCGTGGCTCAGGCTGCCGCGCTTGATAGCCTGTTCCCAACAGGTTCGCTTTCGGCACAAATA
>JAFGNI010000750.1 GCA_016927095.1 Anaerolineae bacterium
CGGCAACTGGGACGATCCGGCATCGACGTGAGCGCGATGGGACTGGGATGTTGGGCCATCGGCGGCCCTTTCTGGCGCGGCGACACGCCTGTCGGTTGGGGTGAGGTCGACGATGAGGAATCCGTCCGCGCCATCCACGCGGCGCTTGACCTAGGCGTCACCTTCTTCGATACCGCCGACGTCTACGGCACAGGCCATAGTGAGGAGATCTTGGGTCGCGCACTGGCGGGGCGGCGCGGGGACATCGTGATTGCCACCAAGTTCAGCAATGTCTTTGATCCGGCCACCCGCCAGATCACCGGATCGGACGTTTCGCCCGCCTTCATTCGCGAGGCCTGCGAAGCCTCACTCAGACGGCTGGACACCGAGGTCATCGACCTCTACCAACTGCACAATGGGGGCCTGTCGCTGGAGGAGGCCGAAGGCGTAAGAGAGGCGCTGGAGGCGCTCGTCGCGCATGGCAAGATCCGTGCCTATGGCTGGAGCACCGACGATCCAGAGCGCGCCGCTTTCTTCGCTGAGGGTGCCCACTGCACAGCCGTCCAGAATCAAATGAACATCTTCTCCGACGCTCCTGAGATGATCGCGCTGTGCGAGCAGCTGGACATTGCCAGCATCAACCGGGGGCCGCTCGCAATGGGACTCCTTTCGGGCAAGTACAAGGCCGGCTCCACGTTGGCTGCCAATGACGTGCGCGGGGAGAATGCGCCCTCGTGGATGCAATACTTCAAAGGCGGCAAGCCCAACCCCGTCTTCCTTGAGAAACTATCCGCCATCCGCGACATCCTGACCAGCGATGGACGCACGCTGGTCCACGGCGCCCTGGGCTGGCTCTGGGCCCGGAGCTCGAAAACCATCCCCATACCCGGCTTCCGGAACGCTGCTCAAGTCGAGGAAAATGCGGGGGCGATGGCCTTTGGTCCGCTCAGCCCACCCCAGATGCAGGAGATCGACAAGCTGTTGGACCGCTAGCATCCATCAACTACCCCAGAAAAGGAGATATGACCGTGAAACGACAGGCCTTCAATCGATCGTGGCGATTCCACCTGGCTGATCCGGAAGGCTTCCCTTGGCGACGACCGGACTTCAGCACGTGGCGTGAGCTTGATCTGCCCCATGATTGGAGTATCGAGCTGGACCGCCGGCCCGACGCGCCCAGCAAGGCCTCAAACGGCTACTTCGAGATGGGGCGAGGCTGGTACCGCAAGGCCTTCACCGCCCCAGCTGAATGGGAGGGCAAACGTGTCTTCATCGAGTTCGAGGGCGTCTATATGAACGCCGAAGTGAGTCTCAATGAGGATTATCTTGGGCGCCATCCCTATGGCTACACGACCTTCCATTTCGACCTCACACCTTACCTGAGAATCGGCGAGGAGAACGCGCTGACCGTGGTCGTCGACAACGACTGCCAGCTCAATAGCCGCTGGTATTCGGGGTCGGGCATCTACCGCAATGTGTGGTTGATCGTTGCGGATCCAGTCCATATCGCTCACTGGGGCGTCACCGTGACAACACCGGAGGTCTCAGGGCGTAGCGCGACCGTCGAAGTGACGACAACCGTCGAGAACGAGACAGACAGTCCCCAGGATATCACCGTGCGCACCCACATCGTCAGCCCCGCAGGCATCGTCTTGGCCAGCGCCGCCACCGCGACCTCCATCGCGGCGGGCAGCAGTGACTCATGTGCGCAATCGTTGCAGATCAGCGACCCGGAGCTGTGGTCGCCTACCGCGCCCAGTCTCTACCGCATCGAGACGGAGATTGAGGTCGCGGGCGCCGTCGTCGACACGGCTTCGACGCCGTTCGGCATCCGCACGCTCGCCTTCAGCCCAGAACAGGGCTTCCTGCTCAACGGCAAGGAGACAAAACTCCGCGGCGGTTGCGTGCACCACGACAACGGCGTGATGGGATCCGCAGCCTATCCTCGCTCAGAGGAGCGCAAAGTCGAGGTGCTCAAGGCCAGTGGCTTCAACGCAATCCGCTGCGCCCACAATCCCCCCTCCCCGGCCTTCCTGGATGCCTGCGACCGTCTGGGCATGCTCGTCATCGACGAGGCCTTCGACTGCTGGCGCCAGGGCAAAAACCCCTACGACTATCACGTGGCCTTTGACGACTGGTGGCAGCGCGACATCGACAGCATGGTCCTCCGGGATCGCAACCATCCCAGCGTCATCATGTGGAGCATCGGCAACGAGGTCGGCGAGCGCAATGGCCGCTCTGGCGGAGAGAAGATCGCCCGGCAACTCGCGCAGCGCATCCGGGACATCGACTCCACCCGTCCTGTCACGGCAGCGATCAACGGCGGTCACGATCGTTGGGCGTGGTCGAAGACCGACGTCGTCTTTGCCGCCCTGGACGTCGGTGGCTACAACTACCAGGAGAAGGCCTATCGCTCCGACCACGAGCGGCACCCCGACCGGGTGATGTACGGCTCCGAGTCCACAGCAGGGGAGGCGCTGGAGCACTGGGAGGCGGTTGAGACCTTGCCCTACGTCATCGGCGACTTCGTCTGGACCTCTCTGGACTACCTTGGCGAGGCAGGGATCGGGCGCGTCCACTACGACGAGGAGCTCCGCACCTTCCTTGGCGACTACCCTTGGCACCAAGCGAACTGCGGCGACCTGGACCTCTGCGGTTTCAAGCGCCCGCAGTCCTACTATCGCGACATCCTCTGGGGCACGGGCAGCAAACTCTACATCGCCGTCCACGATCCTGTCCCCGAAGGCAAGACGCCCAAGCAGACCTACTGGGGCTGGCCTCTCGTGCGCCCAAGCTGGACGTGGCTCGGGCACGAGGGCGAGTCGTTCCAAGTCGACGTCTACAGTGCCTGCGAACGTGTTGAGCTCCTCCTCAACGGGCGCTCTCTGGGAATCCAGCCGTCGGGACGGGACCAGCGCCACATCGCCAGCTTTGAGGCCTCCTACGAAGCCGGCGCCTTACAAGCGCGCGCCTACGATGGCGATGAGCTGGTGGCCACCTGGGAGCTACACACCGTCGGCCCAGCCCTCGGCATACGGCTCACGCCAGACCGCAGTCACCTCAAGGCTATCGATGACGACCTGAGCTTCGTGACCGTCGAGGTAGTCGATGCGATGGGCCGCGTAGACCCCAATGCAGATCACGAGATCTTCTTCACCGTGCAAGGGCAGGGCGAAATCGCAGCCGTCGGTAATGGCAATCCCGTCAGCGAGGAGCCCTACCGTGGCCACCAACGCCGTGCCTTCCAAGGCCGCTGCCTGGCCGTCGTGAAGACGACTGGCACGCCCGGCACGATCCATCTCCGTGCCCAAGCCGATGGCCTCGAGCCGTCCGAGGTCACGCTCAAGGTCGGCGACTGATGAGGCGAACCCGGTAGCCAAGCAGCATCGAGGGCTATCGCATCTAGACCGGCTTGTTGTATCGGGAGCTATATAGGGCGGCTAGCCAAGGCCGGTCTGCCAGCCCGCCGCCCCCTGCCCGTAGGGCCGGCCTGCAGCGCTGGATCGTCGTCATCGCGGCGAGCCCAAATGTGGTGCCCCCCTCCCACGGACCTTGCCCGGCGGCGGCTGCGCCGCCGGGACGGGTCGGCTACCCGGCCTACACAACCGCCTGTATGCAGCGTGGTGGAACAGGGCCAAGCGCGACAGCCCAGACGCAACATACCCCGTCTCCCTCCTTCGCGCCAAAGCAGGTATAATCTTCGGCGAGCTTGGGTACCGTGTATTCCGACCGGAGACAGAGCACGTGCGAGTCCTAAGAGCTATCGCGTTTGGCCTGATCATCGTCATCGTTCTGGTTGTAGTGGGCGTCAGCCTGTGGGTCGGCGACCAGTACCGCCGGCTCATCTACCCAGGTGTGGCTGTCACGGCGTCCTCTGCGGACCCGGAAATGATGTCGACCACCGTGGACGTGGGCGGGCTGAGTCGCTCGGCAGCCAAAGACCGCCTAGTCAGCCGGTTACCCACACCTGAGGATCAGATCCTCCGTATTGGGCTCAACGACCAAGCCTGGAAGATGACGTGGGCGATGGTCGACCAATCTTACGATATTGACGCAGCCGTGGATGCAGCTTACCGGGCGCAGCGCGATCGTGCCTGGTGGCTGGCCATCCTCGCCGTGCTGCGCTCCGAATCGCACGTCGTGGAAGCACCGCTCAAGCCTGCTGAGGCCGACGCAGTGCGCGCCCACGTCGAGATGATCGCCCAGGAGATCGCCACGACGCCACAGGACGCCACGATTGCCATCGCCGGTGGTGAGGTAGTGGTCACGCCGGCCCAGGATGGGCAGGTCCTCGATGTGGAGACGGCAACGGCGAAGGTGCTGGCGGCGCTGGCAGAAGGACAAGACGATGTCATACTCCAGGCCGAGGCGATACCGGCGCGTGTCACCACGACGGAACCCGCCCGGAGCCAGGCCCTCGCGATCCTCAGTGCGCCTCTAACTCTGGACGTCCACGACCCACTGACAGGGGATCTGGAGAACGGCGGCTATCGAGCAACCTTTACAGCGCAGCCCTCACAGATCAGCCAGTGGCTCAGCTTCGTTGAGCGCCAAGACCAATACCATCTCAACATCAGCCCGACAGGCATTCTGGCGTGGGTCGAGGACATTGCGCCCCAGGTGACCGGCGAGCCCACCGGACAAGACCTTGAGGGCGAGGACAGTCCCGAACAACCCGGGCAGATCCGCTCCATCGACGTGTATGCGACCACCGCCCGAATCGGGGAGGCGCTGCGCGCAGCTGCGGTAAGCGGCGCCGCTGGCAGCCCTGTGCAGGCGGTCGTGCGACACCCATCCCACACCTACATCGTGCAGCCTGGCGACGTCTTCTATGACATCGCCTTCTCCTTCGGCTTCCCCCAATGGCAGCTCGAGCTGGCGAACCCTGAGGTCGATCCCAGTCTGATCGATGTCGGACAGGAACTGACGATCCCGTCGATCGATGTGCTCTTCCCCCACCCTTTGGTGCCGGACAAGCGCATCGAGGTCGACCTACCTACACAGACCCTGCGGGCATACGAGGACGACACTCAGATCTTTGAGTTCAAAGTCTCCACCGGCATCTCAAGGACGCCCACACTCGCCGGGCAGTTCCAGATTCTATTCAAGGAAGACGTGGCCTTTGCGCAACGTTGGAGCCTGGATATGCCCTACTTTATGGGGTTCTATGAAGAAGGCGAGGATTTTTACAACGGGTTCCACGAACTGCCGATCACGTCCTACGGCACGCGCCTCTCCGCCGGCGTGCTAGGCTATCCAGCCTCTTTCGGCTGCATCATCCTCGACGTCGGCGATGCCGAGGCCCTCTACAAATGGGCGGACGTGGGCACGCTCGTCCGCGTGTATGGCGTCGCCCCCGGCACGCCCTTCGGTCAACAGACCCTGGATGACATTGCCCCCTTGACGGGGACGGGAGAATCGGAGCCCTAGGTGGTAGCCCGCACCCGATGCTGAAGCGAAGTCCCCGCTCTGATGTCAGGGCGGGGACTTTCGTGCCGGTGACCTACGAACCAGGATAGATCACCGAGCCATTGTAAGGGATGATGACTGGCGTCGGACCATCCTCCGGCAGGAGCTTTGCCCATTCGTAGGGATCGTACGTGCGCTTGACGAAGCAGGCGTAGTGCGCAGGCACCGCGGCGTCGAGGTTCAGCTTCACTGCGAGCTTCACCGCGCCATCGAAATACGGGAACTCTCCCTCGTTGGGGTGCATCGTCAACAAGCCGATGTCCGGCGCCAACTCGGCGACCGGGCCGACGAGTTCGTCGTGGTCCGCGAAGGTGTTGATCAAATCCCCCGTCACGTAGACGCGCGTACCGCCGATCTCGATGACATAGCCGAGGTGCTGGACGTCGGGAGCGTCGATGCCATCCTCGGGCGCACCCGCCGGCGGCTTCGACCACGTAGCGTGCACCGTAAGGCCGCCCACGTCTAGCGATTCGCCGGCTTCGGCGGTAACCAACACCTCGGCAGGGAATCCGACCTTGATCATCCGGGCCACACTCTCCACCGGGCCCACAAAGACCGCTTGCGGGTTGCCGGCCCGGATGCGCTCCAGGGACTCAATGCACGTATGGTCGCCGTGGTCGTGCGTCAGCAGCACGACATCGGTCTTGAGCGACGCCTCGTCCAGCGGCGGCTCCGAGTGGATGAACCGCTCGGGTGGGCGGTCATGAGGGAAATAGGGATCGGTGAAGACCACGGTCCCTGTAGAATCCTTAAGCGCAAAGGAGTTCTGCCCAAACCAGTGTATCCCGACCTTGCCCTCTGGCACCGATAGCTCATTAAGCGGGTGCATGTTCTCTCCTTTCCAGAATGATGACACCAAGAACCTGCTCTAGCCGGTCCGGTCGTTCCAGCCCTTACAGACGTACCCCCATCTCGCGAAGCCGGGCCTGCAACGTCGGCACATCGAGCTCGCGGGGCGACACCTCGGCCGCGCTGCACAGCGCCGCAGCCGTCCCCGCGGCCTGTCCCAGCTCCATCATGTTACCCATACTCTTGCCGGCGGCGTGGCCCAAGAAGGTCGCCGAGCCGCAGCGCCCCGCCACCAGCAAATTGTCGATCTCCTTGGGCAACAGGCTGCGATACGGATATCCAAACCCCGAGGCCATCTCGCCGACAAAGAGCTGGTTGGCGTCGATGGCGCCATACTTGCGCGCCACCACATCCTCAAAGTCCGGCGCCGTACGCGCATCTTCCACCGTGAGCACATACTCTCCAACCAACCGGCGCGTGTCACGAACGCCCACCGTGGCCCCCACCCGCATCAGACGGCACGCCTCCAACCCCGGCATGCCCTTGGCACGGGCCAGCCGCACGAAGTCCAGCGCCACCTGGATCCCGGCTCGCTCAGCCACGGTCAGATCCTGGGGTTGCGTCCCGTCCAGATTACCGATGTCGCGAAGCGCACCGTTGTTGACGCCGATTACGCCGGGTACCGTCGTCCGGTTGAAACTGTACCAGGCTGCCACCGCGTACCCCTCGGCTGCGGCCTCATCGAGAATCGCGGGGTAGCGCTGCCGGTCCTCCTCAAAGAAGGCAAAGAAGCGATCCACATCGGCATTGGCCAAGGCAAAGACCAGGCTGGCGGGCATCGACCGCCCATCCTCCTCGCGCCCAATCACCATCTCCGCCCCGGCCAGATAGGCGACATCGCCGTCGCCGGTGGCATCGACGGTCACATCGGCAGTGAAGGCCTGAGGACCGCGCTTGGACGTGACGAGCACGCCCCGGACGGCCTTGTCGGCCATCAAGACGTCGGTCACCGGGCTGTAGAGGCGATAGTGACAGCCCACTTCCTCGAGCGCCTCGAAGCAGACCATCCGCAGGTAGTCCGGATGAATGTTCAACCCGTCACCGTCTATCATGTTGGTGCGACCAGGCAGCGCGGCGTCCTCGCCGTAAGCCCGCACCCTATCGACGAAGAGGTCGTGCACGCCGCCTCGCTTGCCGCCATCGAGCAACAGCCGGTTCATCGGCATCCAAGGACTGGTTGTGGCGATCCCTCCGAAGAAGCTCCGCGCTTCTAGCAGCAGTGTCCGTGCGCCGTTGGTAGCGGCAGCCAGCGCGGCACCCAACCCGGCGGGACCGCCGCCTGCCACAATCACATCGTAGACCGCGCCTGACCGCGGGATCAGGGATTCCAACTCGTCTCTGGTGATCATATCGCGTGAACCTCGTCTCCCATACCACAAATCTCCATCAAACAACCGCCTAGGTGGTGCCGCCGCTCTCAGGTACGGTCCACGGCGTCCTCAGCCGCCCCCACTCACCCGTCACCTCCCGGTAGTGCGTGAGGCCATCCCGCTCCAGATAGACGTGCCCCGGCAGAAACGCATCGCCGAGACGATCCAGCCAGCTTTGGAGCTCTGCCTCGAGCGCCAACTGAACGGCAGCGTAGGCAGGGTCATTGCAGCGGTTGTGCAGCTGGTACGGATCCTCGACGTTGTCGAAGAGCATCCACGGCCCTCGAATGCTGCGCACATACGTGTAGCCCAGCGTCCGAACCCCACGATAGGCCGGCAATCCCTGCGCCCGCAGGATCGCAAAGCTGACCGGGGCAGACAGGAAAGCTGAATGGCTCGCGTCCAGATGCGCCTCACCCAGGAGCACCGGAGAGAAGTCACGCCCCTCAACCGTATCAGGCACCTCAAACCCGCACAGCCGCAGCAATGTCGGCATGATGTCTGGGGCATCGAGCAGCACCTCGGACTGCTGTCCTTCCGCCCCAAACATCGCGGGATAGCGAAGCAGAAACGGCACCCGGATCGATTCCTCAAAAGGCACGACCTTGGTCCACATCCCGTGGCTGTAGTGGCAGTCCCCGTGATCCGACGTGAAGATAAAGATCGTATCCTCAGCCAGCGACGACCCCTCCAGCGCATCCAGCAGCGCGCCGACGCAATCATCGATCGCAGCGATGTGGGCGTAGTAGCCCCGCAGATCGCGGATCGCGTCCTCGCGCTTGCTCTCCAGGACGTTCGGTCGCAGCCGGATTTCCCGATCCGCGAACATGGCGCGGTACTCTTCCGGCACTAGATCGTAAGGATCGTGAGGTGTCCCATAGGAGAGCATCAGAAAGAACGGTCGCTCGCCGTTGGCGTGGGACTGAATGTACCGGCACGCATCTCTGGTCTGGGCGATCGGATCGTAGGCCTCCCACAGCTTCGGCTCGGGGTCATCTCCCTCGAAGTAGGGCGAGACCATGTAGTTATGGTTGCACTCAAAGGCCTTCCAATACGCAAAGCCCTGATGGCTCTCTGGCGGGATGAAGGCGTGGCGACCCCCATAGGCGCCGTCGGGGCTACCGTTCAGATGCCACTTCCCGACGTAGCCAGTGTCGTACCCAGCCGCACCGAATACCTTGGCAATCGAGACCGCATCGTCGTCCAGGTGTACGTCGTTGATGTAGACACCGTGCGTCAATGGATATTGGCCTGTCAGCAAGCTCGCGCGGTACGGAGAGCAGACCGGATGCCCGGAGATGGCATTGACCAGGTTCACGCACTCACCCGCCAAGCGGTCCAGGTTGGGCGTGCGGGCGTTGGGATCGCCGGCATAACCCGTCGCCTGGGCCCGCATCTGGTCGGCAAAGACGAAGACAACGTTGGGGTGTCCACCCTTTACAGCCACAACTAGACCTCCAACGGAAGCGTGACCGGGGCGTTGATCTCGCCCGACCGGTATGCCGCGAGGAAGACCTCCAGATCCTTGCGCCCCTGCTCACATGGAATATCCGGCGATTGGCCTTCACGAACAGCTTCCGCAAACCGGTCGAAGTAGGTCACATACGAGTCTTCACCCGATGTACCCTCGAAAGCGATCTCCGTCCATTCGCCCGCTGGGCAGCCTGCCACTCCCACGTCGGTGTAGACCAAGAGATCGCCATCGACGAACACAATCTGGCCCGCCGTGCCGAAGATGCGGTTCCCCGCGGCGCGCGTGCCACGCACGCCGCTCTTGGCAGCGCCCGGGGCGCAGGAACCGGTCATAAAGGTACCCAACCCC
>JAFGNI010000751.1 GCA_016927095.1 Anaerolineae bacterium
CAACCTGCTCGACGTGCTCAACATGCAGTACGTGCAGACGGCGCGCTCGAAAGGGTTGCGCGAGCCCAAGGTCATCTGGAAACACGCGGTGCGGAATGCCCTCCACCCTCTGGTGATGGTCTTTGGTATGAGCTTCCCCGGCATCATCTCGGGCCAGACCGTCATCTCGCTCGTGCTTAACCTTCCCACTGCGGGTCCGCTCTTTATCAACGCGCTGCTGCAGCAGGATATGTACCTAGCGGTGACCTTCCTGATGTTCCAGGCAATACTTCTCGTGGTGGGCAACCTGATCGCCGACATCGTCTTGGCCTGGCTGGATCCGCGCATCCAGTTCGCATAGAGAGGGGCGAATCCTATGACTGACGAGATCAAGACCCTCGTTCCCAAGAGAGCCGAAGTTGAGGAGATCACCAGCGACGTTGGCGAGCTCTCGCAGTGGCAGCTCATCTGGCTTCGCTTCCGGAAGAACAAACTTGCTATGGCCGGCGTTGGTGTCCTCATCATCATGTACCTGATGGTCATCTTCGCCGGCTTCCTCGGACCGAACAACTACCAACAGCAGAACCTGGACTACATTTACGGCCCGCCGAACCCCATCACCTTCGTGGGCCCAGGCGGCAGGATCGGGCTTCGACCCTACAGTTACGCGGTGACGACGGAGCTGGATCAGGAAGCATTCAAGTGGGTCTTTGTGCCCGACAAAGACGTGAAACTCCCCATCAGGTTCTTCATCCGGGGCGATCCGTACACGGTCCTCGGGTTCCAGTCTGACCTCCACCTCCTGGGTCTCGAGGCGCCCAACAGGCTCTACTTATGGGGCGCGGATTCCCTCGGGCGGGACGTCTTCACCCGTACGCTATACGGCGGTCAGGTTTCCATGACGGTTGGGCTGGTCGGCATTGCACTGACCATCTTCCTGGGCTCGGTCCTTGGCACCGTGTCCGGCTACTTTGGGGGCATGATCGACGATATCATGCAGCGCATCGTCGAGATCATCCAGTCCTTCCCCACCATCCCGCTGTGGGCTGCGTTGGCCGCTGCCCTGCCCAACATCTCTGAGACCTTCACGATGTTGCACCGCTACCTGCTGATCACGGTGATCCTGTCGCTGGTGAACTGGACGGGACTGGCCCGGCAGCTGCGCGCCAAGGTAATGTCCTACCGGGAGGCAGACTTCACGAGCGCGGCGCTCGTCGCCGGCGCATCCAATGCGCGCATCATCTTCATCCACATGTTGCCCAACGCCCTCAGCCACATCATCGTGGTCGCGGCCCTCTCCATCCCGGGCATGATCCTGGGCGAGACCGCCCTGAGTTTCCTAGGACTGGGCATCCTGCCACCGATGGTCAGTTGGGGCTCTATGCTCCGCGACACCCAGCAGGTGGCGACGGTGGTCCAGCACCCGTGGCTCATCATTCCGGGCGCCGGCGTCATCGTCACCGTGCTTGGATTCAGTGTCCTGGGGGACGGCCTACGAGACGCCGTCGATCCCTACTCAATCTGAGTTAGGAAAGGGAAACGGCCCATGCAATCACAGGAAACTGCAGCTTCGCCGTCCACGTCAGAGATCGACACGATCCTGAGCATCAAGAACCTGCATACCTACTTCTTCACGGTCGTCGGCGTGGCGAAAGCACTCAACGGGGTTACGCTGGACGTTCCCTTCGGGAAAGTCTTGGGCGTCGTCGGCGAGAGCGGTTGCGGCAAGAGCGTGACGGCGCTGTCGGCGATGCAGCTGGTCCTGCCACCAGGGCGCATCGTCAAGGGCAGCATCACGCTGAACCGGGTGCGCAATCAGGGCAACGGCTACACCGTCGTCGACGAGGTCGACATCACCGAGCTCGATCCGCGAGGAGCTGAGATCCGCAGCATCCGGGGCAAGGATATTGCGATGATCTTCCAGGAGCCGATGACGTCGCTCAATCCTTCCTATACCGTCGGCAACCAGATTATGGAGGCGATCCTGCTGCACCAGGACGTCACCAAGGAAGAGGCACGCGACCGCGCCATCGACATCCTGCGGCGGGTGGAGCTGCCCAATGCGGAGGCCGTCGTCGACCGGTACCCGCACCAGCTGAGCGGCGGCATGCGCCAGCGCGCGATGATCGCGCTGGCGCTCTCGTGCACGCCGGCGTTGCTGATCGCCGATGAACCCACCACAGCGTTGGACGTGACCACGGAGGCGGAGATCCTGGAGCTAATGCGGGAACTCCAAGCGCAGATGGGGATGACGATTATGTTCATTACCCACAACCTGGGCGTCGTGGCCCAGATGTGCGACGAGGTCGCGGTGATGTATCTGGGACGGGTCGTCGAGCGCGCACCGGTGGATGACATCTTCCACAACCCGCACCATCCTTACACGGAGGCCCTCCTGCGCTCGATTCCGCGTATTGGCAGCCGCGACAAGAAGCGGCTGGAGCCCATCCGCGGCGTCGTGCCCGACCCGTACGCCAACGTTCCGGGATGCCCGTTCCACGACCGCTGCAGCGACTACATGCCGGGCGTGTGCGAGGTCAACGTGCCGGCGCTGATGCCGCTACCCGACGACCCTGCGCATTTGGTCCGCTGCTTCCTCCACTCTGACGCGATAGAAGGAGATAACGGCTATGACGGTTGAGCAACCACAGGATGACAACCTGCTTTTGGAGGTCCAGGACCTCAAGACCCACTACCCCATCCGGAAGGGCCTCTTCCGCCGCGTGGTAGGCTACGTCAAAGCCGTTGACGGGGTCAGCTTCGTCTTGCGCAAGGGGGATACGCTAGGTCTGGTCGGCGAGAGTGGTTGCGGCAAGACAACCACGGGCCGGACGATTGTGCGGCTCCTGGAGCCCACCGCCGGCACCATCCAGTTCAATGACCCTGACATGGGGTGGGTCAACTTGGGTGAGATGAGCCGCAGAGAGCTGCTGCCCGTCCGGCGCAACATGCAGATGATCTTCCAGGACCCCTTCTCCTCGCTCAATCCGCGCCTCACGGTCAAGCGCATCGTCGCGGAGCCGCTCATTGTCAACAAGATCGCATCGGGTGACGAACTGAACGACCGCGTCGCCGGCCTACTGAAGGTCGTCGGCATGCGCCCGGAGTATATGAGCCGCTATCCCCACGCCTTCAGCGGCGGGCAACGGCAGCGGCTGGGCATCGCGCGGGCGCTGGCGCTCAACCCGCGGCTCATCATCTGCGATGAGCCGGTCTCGGCCCTCGACGTGTCGATCCAGGCGCAGGTGCTCAACCTGCTGGAGGACCTGCAGTCCGACTTCGACCTGACCTATATCTTCATCGCCCACGATCTGAGCGTGGTCGAGCACATCACCAACCGGATGGCGGTGATGTACGTGGGCAAGCTTGTGGAGCTGGCACCCACGGAGGAGCTCTACTACTCACCCCTTCACCCCTATTCGGAGGCGCTTATGGCGGCGGTGCCGATCCCCGATCCGCGCATCCGGGAGCGTCCTATCCGGCTGCCCGGTGAGGTGGCGAACCCGGCGAACCCGCCCAGTGGCTGCTACTTCCACCCGCGGTGTCGCTACGCTAAGGACATCTGCTCGCAGGAGGAGCCGCAGCTGAGGGAGTTAGCACCCGATCATTGGGTGGCCTGTCACTTCGCGGAGGATCTTAACCTGAGAGGTGTGCTTGGCAGCAAAACCGCCGCCTGAGCAGCCAAGCTGGGTGCAGACGCTGGTCTACGTCCTGGCGTGGATTGTGGCGGTGGGGCTGCTCATCGTGCTGATGATCCTCATCCGGGGCCTGGTGATGGACACGATGACGATCATCGGGTTGTTGCAGGCCTCCGCCGACCCTGAGCAGTGGCGTGCCACGCGCCTGACCTACGGATGGATCAAGGCCACGGTGGACCGCAGCCTGCTGCTGGTGCTAGCCTGCGCGGGGCTCGGCCTCGTGATCGGCGTGGAGACCTACTTCCGCCAGGGGATTCCGAAAGGCCAGCTCTATCGCCGCATCAAGCGCGTGATGATCATCGAGGTCGCGATCGGCGCCGCGGCTTGGACGCTCTCCACGTTCTTCACGTGGATTATGCTGAGGTTGCCGGGAGGGTAAAGGAAAGGCCCGCCGCCGCACATCAGGAGCTCACAAAGCCGATGGCAAGCTCCAACTCCTGGAGTTGCGCGTCCAGTCGGGCTGAGACGCGCCGGAGTTGGCGCCGCCGCACACGCAGGTGGATGCGCTGCAGACGACTGCCCACGGGAGAGCCTGGCTTCAGAGCCAGGCTCTCCCGTATCGATGCCAGCTCCTGGCGCGCGACGGCAACAACGGTGCGCTTGGACCAGTACTCAGCCTCCAGGGGAGAGACCATCGCACGGGGCGCGAAGAGGCGCGTGATCTCCGCCAGCATCTTGACGGCTGAGAGCAGCTGATCCTCCGACAGCGCGCCCTCCAGCGCGATCCGCAGACCGCTGTAGGCCTGCTGGTAGGCCCGGATGATCCCCGACGGGAGGGGCAGCGAATCGGGGGCCGCCTTCGCGCGGAAAACGCTCCGCCCATCCCCCTGCCAGGCGAAGCGAGCGACCTCGTTGGCTACCGAGAGAAATGCCGTCTCTGCCCGGAGGAAAGCTTGTTGGCTCGGCACATCGACGCGGCGCCCGCAGGACGGACAGATCGCCGCGTCGCCCTCCTCGGGCAGCGAGAGCTCCAACGCGCAATAGGGACAATCGATGGACGTCTCCGTCTCACGACCCTCGTCTCGGCCTGACACGCAGCCCTAGAAAGGACCGAACTCGATCGTCATTAGGGAGTTGAAGAACATCGGCAACCAATAGTGGTAATCCTCCGGTGTCGCGCCCTGCGCCATCACGATCAACTGGCCCTCGGCCCAGTAGATCAGGCGCAGCCACCGCTTTCGCGTCACGCCGTCGTCAGTGAAGGTGAACTTGGCTTCGAACATCTTAAGCGTCTGGGTAACGGTCTCGTCCTGAGACTCGATGTCGATATCCGGCAGGCTGTTGAGTCCGTCCTGGAACCCCTCCCGAAGGACAGGGACGTCATCCATCGTCACACTATAGTCCAGCACCACCTTCTCCGTCGAGAGAAAGGTCGCGGGCTGGCGGCGATCCGGCAGGAAAATGAAGCCGTGGTGGCCCTGGCTCATCTCCATCTTCTCCCAGTCCATAGGGGTCCAGATGGCGTAGCCGCCCTCTTTGTCGATGTGCTTGTAGGTACCACGGTAGCGGGGGCGCGGTCGGGGCTTCTCTTCAGACATGCAATGCCTCCAAGGTAAGTGTTGTCAGCGTTAGATGAGACCTCAGGTTCCGCCGGCGGCGTTGTCGCGCGTTCGCTCACGCCAACCGCTATGCGCCGGGGGCGGATATGGTATGTATATAGCTGAAGGCAAGGCAAAGTCAAGAGTCAGGGGATACGGGAAAAGGGACAAGGAGTGGATCGATGAAGGAACACAGTATGCGCATCGGGGTGATCTCGCCGCAGGATTGGGGATTGGCGGTCTGCCGGCCCGGTGCACAGGCGGCGGCCCTGCCGGGCGTGGGTGAGATGCCAGCGGACTTGGAGGCCCGGATCCTTGGGAACCTCTACAGCTGGCTGCCCCACTATGTTGACCCGGACACCGGCGCCTGCTACGGGTACTACCGCGCGCCCGATGGCTTCCGCGAGCCGCCGCAGACCGC
>JAFGNI010000752.1 GCA_016927095.1 Anaerolineae bacterium
CACAACAGCATGCTGATGGTGGGCGCCATCGATGCGGCTCAGAAATGTGCAGATCGCCTGCAAGACGAGCCAAGAGCGCGCTGGTTGGCGACGCTGCGCAAGGAGCTTACGGAGAGCCTCAACGTTCTCTGGAATCCAGAGGCTCGTTCCTACCCCGACAGCATCCACGAGGACGGCGCCATCAGCGACTCGACCTCGCAACACACGAGCTTCCTAGCGCTGTTGTACGATATCATCCCGGAGACCTACGCCGCCGACGCGCTGGCGAATCTGCTAGAGCCACCAGACGACATGGTCAGGGTCGGCTCACCCTTCGCGATGATGACCTTCTACGAAGCACTGGATAAAGTGGGCCGGCACGAGGAGATCATCCAGTCGATCATCGACGCGTACACGCCGATGCTAGCCGCCGGTGCGACCACGGTCTGGGAGGTCTTCCCCAGCAGCGAAGACCGCCCGGGCGGCTTTCCGACCCGGAGCCACTGCCATGCCTGGTCCTCAGCGCCGGTCCTGTTCCTGAACCGCATCCTCCTGGGCATCCGTCCGGCGACACCAGCCGGCAGCCTGTGCGAGATCAGCCCGGTGCTGACAGGCCTGCGTTGGGCGGAAGGCACCGTCGCCACAGCCAAGGGGCCCGTGCACGTCACTTACCACATCAAGGACGAGACCCTCGACCTTCGGGTTAGGGCGCCACAAGGCATGACGGTGCGCTACGTCGAGAACGAGACACATCGCGACCTGAAGGTCAGGTTCACTGTAGAAGCCTGAAGAGGCCACACAGCAAGATAAGGAGACAGACCATGAAGACCGTTGTCATTGGCGGGACGGGCCACGTCGGCACCTACATGGTGCCGCGCCTGGTGGCTCTGGGACACGACGTGACCGTCGTCAGTCGTGGCGAACGCGACCCCTACACGCCGCATGGCGCTTGGGCGTCGGTGGCGCGCGTCACGTTGAACCGGAGGGCAGAGGAGGCAGCAGGCACCTTCGGCGACAAAATCCGCAAGTTGAAGCCCGACGTCGTGATCGATATGATCAGCTTCACCCTCGAGAGCACCCAGCAGCTGGTGGAAGCCCTGCGGGGGCAGGTCCAGGCCTTCCTGCACTGCGGGACGTGCTGGGTGCACGGGAGGACCACCACGGTACCCGTCACCGAGGACGAGCCCCGGCGTCCCATCGGCGACTACGGCATCAAGAAAGCGCAGATCGAAGCCTATCTGCACCGCGAAGCCCGTGCCCACGGCTTCCCCGCCACGTGCATCCTGCCGGGCCACATCGTCGGTGAGGGCTGGATCCCGCTCAATCCGGCGGGCAACTTCAACCCTGAGGTCTACGCGATGCTGGCCCGCGGCGAGGAACTGGTGCTGCCCAACTGGGGGCTCGAGATCGTGCACCACGTCCACGCCGACGACGTCGCGCAGATGTTCGTCAAGGCGCTACAGAACCTGAACATGGCCACCGGCGAGAGCTTCAACTGCGTCTCCCCCGCCGCGCTGTCGCTGCGGGGGTACGCCGAGGCCGTTGCCGGCTGGTTCGGCCAAACGGCGAAGCTCTCGTACAAGCCCTTTGAGATGTGGCGGGCCGGCGTATCAGAGCAAGATGCCAACGCGACGCTAGGCCACCTCGAGCACAGCCCCAACTGTTACAGCATCGAAAAGGCCAGGCGCTTGCTGGACTACCAGCCGCGCTACAGCTCGTTGCAGGCGGTGCGGGAATCGGTGAACTGGCTAATCGATCAGGGCAGGATCGAGATCTAGCGCTTCCGATCTGTGAGGATATCTATGAGACACAACCAGCTTCTGCTATGGGAGGGAAGGCCGACCGCCTCCTCCCCAACCGATGACTTCCGGCCCATCCTCGAGGCGTATCCTCTGTCGGGGAAGGCCACACGCGGCGCGGTGCTCATCTGTCCCGGCGGCGGGTATACGATGCGGGCACCGCACGAGGGCAAGCCCATCGCCGACCGGTACAACGATGCCGGGTTCCACGCTTTCGTCGTGCAGTACCGGGTGGCCCCGCACCGCCATCCGGCACCCTTGCTGGACGTCAGCCGGGCGCTGCGGCTCATCCGCCAGCACGCCGCCGACTGGCATGTGGATCCAGACATGGTGGCTGTGTGCGGCTTCTCCGCCGGCGGCCACCTGACCGCCAGCCTCGGCGTCCACTATGGGCTGAATGCCGTCAACACCGGTGAGGCGCTGGACGCGGTCAGCTGCCGGCCGAGCGCCCTTATCCTCTGCTACCCGGTCATCACAGCGCGCTCCGCTGCGCACGTAGGTTCTTTCACCAATCTGCTTGGCGAGGCTCCCGACCCAGATCTGCTCGCGCTTATGTCACTGGAAAACCACGTGACGGCTGACACCCCACCGGCCTTCCTGTGGCACACGGCGGATGACCCGGTGGTTCCGATCGCCAACAGCCTGTGCTTCGCCGAATCCCTGTCAGACCACGGCGTGCCTTTTGAGCTGCACGTCTACCCCCATGGGGCCCACGGTCTGGGTCTTGCACCGGGCGACCCTCACGTGGCTACGTGGATGGATCTGAGCATCGAGTGGCTGCAGGCGATGGGCTGGTAGCACGTAGAGGAAAAACAACAAGCATACGGCTTGAAGCACCTGGAGGTACCTATGGGGATCAGTCTAGGACTGGTGGGCTTAGGCAGCTTTGGCAGCGCCTTCGCCGACCTCTTTATGAGCCACCCTCTGGTCGACCGCATCGCCCTCTGCGACCGCGAAGCCGAACGGGTACGGACCTTCGCCGAGAAGCCATCCTGGCAGGCGAAGTTGCACGAGGACGATCTCTACCCCTCGCTGGACGCCATCTGCGAGAGCGATCTGGACGCGCTGGTCATCATCACGCAGCCGTGGCTACACGCGCCACAGGCGATCCAGGCAATGGAAGCGGGCAAGCACGTCTACAGCGCTGTGCCGGTGATCAGCATCGCCGACGCGGATGAGATCCTCGCGTGGTGCGACCGGCTGGTCGCCACCGTCGAGCGCACGGGACTGCACTATATGCTCGGCGAGACGACCTACTATCGACCCCAGGCGATGTACTGCCGGCGCCGTGCCGCGACTGGGGACTTCGGCCACTTTGTCTACGCCGAGGGCGAGTACTTCCACGACGTCGACGCCGCCTGCAACTTGCGAGAGGTGCGAAGGCTGCGCCTAGCCAGCAAGGCGGGTGCGGAGTGGTTGTCGGTGGAGGAGAAATACCGCGCCCGCGGCGTCAAGAACGGGCCGATGCACTACCCCACCCACTCCACCAGCGGCCCCATCAGCGTGATGCAGGCCCATCCCGTCAAGGTGACAGCCTGGGGCTATGCCAATCGTGATGATGACCCCTACTTCGCCGACAGTGCTTTCAGCAATGAGACGGCGCTCTTCCAGATGAGCAACGGCGCGACGATGCGCATCTGCGAATATCGCGAGATCGGTCATCCGGAACGCGAGATCTTCCGCGTCTACGGCACCGGCGGCAGCTTTGAGAACGATACCTGGACCACGGCCACGGACGTGACCGCCCTCACCAACGAAGAGATGCGCGACCCGTTGCCGCCCGAGGTCGCCGAGGCCTTTGCGCAGGCAGCCGGACCCAGTTTCTACGGCGGTCACGGTGGTTCCCACGCCTATCTCGTCCACGAGTTCGTTGATGCCATTGCGCACGACCGGGTGCCGGCGATCAACGTCTGGGAGGCAGTCCGCTACATGGCAGCCGGTGCGATGGCGCACAAGTCGGCGCTGCGCGACGGCGAGAGCCTGGATATACCCGACTGGGGCGATGCCCCAAGCGGCTAGAGCAAGGGAGAGGACATGATGAGCCAACCGAGACGTGTGTTCAAGGTAGACGGCGAGCCCTTCTTTCCCATTGGCGGACAGACGCGCAACTCCAGCGGCTATAACGCAGAGGAGTGGGCGATGGCCTTCAAGGCACTGGCGCTCATTCACGGCAACACGCTGGAGATCCCCGTCTACTGGGAACAGATCGAGCCCGAGGAGGGCGTTTACGATTTCGAGGCACTCGACGCACTGTTGGCTAGCGCCCGCAGCCATGGGGTTCGGCTGGTGCTACTATGGTTCGGCACATGGAAGAACGGCAAGATGGAGTACACGCCGGATTGGGTCAAGACCGATCCCGAGCGGTTCAGGCGGGTGGTCTCCCCAACGGGACAGGACGTCTGGGTCCTCTCCTCGCACTGCAAGGCGACGTTCAAGGCCGACCGGCGGGCCTTCGTCGCGCTCTGCCGGCACCTCAAGGCAGTAGACGATGAGGAACAGACGGTGCTGGCCCTGCAGATCGAGAATGAACCCGGCATCCTTGGGGCGGATCGCGACTACAGCGCCGCCGGGCAGGCAGCGCTGGAGAGCGCCGTGCCGCCCGAGATCATGGCACGACTCCAGGAAGGGGCAGGCGGCGCGGTGCACGATCTCTGGCAGGCGGCAGGCGCCGTCGCGACGGGGAACTGGACCGAATGCTTCGGCGATGCCGGCGGCGAGCTGATGACGGCGTGGTCGATCGCCCGTCATATCGATGGGCTCGCCGAGGCAGGCAAAGCGATCCTGGATCGCCCTATGTACCTGAATGTCTGGCTGGGCGAGAATGGGTGGCGCATCCCCGGCGAGAGCTATCCCTCTGGGGGCGCCGTGACCAAGGTGTTGGACCTCTACAAATGGGCGACACCCCATATCGATCTGATCGCGCCCGACATCTACATCGCAGATGCCAAGGGCTATGAGGCGATCTGCCAGGCATACGCGCGCGATGACAACCCGCTCTTCGTGCCGGAATCCGCGCCAGGCGGGTCGAACCCGTTGCGAATGTTCAGGGCCATCGGCGACTACGATGCGATTGGCTACGCCTACTTCGCCATTGAGCACATCCTCGATGGCGACGGCAATATCCGCGTTGGGCTTCAGCCACTGGTCGACAGCTTCCGCTCGGTAGCTGCCGCGATCCCGCTGCTGCTAACCTACCAGGGCACCGGCAAGATCCACGTCATCGCGCAGGAGGCCAACCTGGGCAGCCAGTTCTTGGACCTGGACGGCTACACGGGGCTTGTGGAGTTCGGTGCAGGCGCGCTCCCACACCGTGGAAAAGACTGGCGCCATCCGGTCACCCAGATTGAGGTCACCGAGCCGCCGGGCACGGGTCCTAGTCGTGGTCTCGTCGTCCAGACGGGAGCGCACGCGTTCTACTGCGTCGGCGCGAACTACCGCCTATACCTGCGCCGCAAGGGATCGCCCGCCGAGCGCCTGCAAGCAGCCGAGAGCAATCCCCACCTGCTGAGCGGGCTGACCCACTACGTACGCGTGGACGAGGGACATTTCGATGCCCAAGGCGCGTTCATCGTCGATCGGCGTCGCAACGGGGACGAGACCGACCGGGGGGTCTGGGTTGAGCCGGATGTTGGGGTTGTGCACGTGGTGCTCTGCGACTAGATAGCTGACGAAAGGATAGACTGATCAATGGCTGAACTGGACCAAGACTACGACCGCATTCCAGCTCGCTATCCGGAACTCGCGGGCAAAGTCGCCATCGTGACGGGCTCTAGCCGGGGCATCGGCAAAGGTATCGCGCTCCGGCTCGCCAAGGAGGGCATGAAGGTTGTTGTCAACAGCCGGACACCGGAGGCTGTTGAAGCTACAACAGCGGAGTTGGTCGCCAACGGCGC
>JAFGNI010000174.1 GCA_016927095.1 Anaerolineae bacterium
TCCTTCTCAGGGTATCTGGTGTGCAGCGCGTGGGCGAGCGCGGCAGCCACGCTGGCGGGATCGCCGACTTCGGTCTGAAGCACCAGCCTTCCCAGCTGAAAGACGGTAACCTGGTAGGTCAGCCACCCGCGAGAGCCGTCGGGCAGCGCGACCTCCAGGCAGGCCAGATCACCGGCGTTCTCTAGGGAGGAGTACTCGTCGAGCCACGAAGGCCGGCTCTCGCGTTGACTAAGCAGCTCAAGCGCACGCGCCTCACCGCCGTACTTCACGGCATAGATCGGCGCCTCGCCGGTCGGCAGCCCGGGGGGACGACGCAAGATCAAGAGCTCGCGGGTCTCCGTGAACCCAAGGCTGCAGAAGAGCGTGTGGGCGGGCACGTTGTTCTTGATTACCTCCAGCATGATGTGGTCAACGCCGAGATCGCGCGACTGGTCGATCTCATAGGTCATCATGCTGCGGCCCGCCCCCACACGCCGCTTGTTGGGAATGACGCCCAGGCGCGTGATCCAGGTGTGGTCAGGCCGGACGCCGAGCATCGCCAAGCCGACGACATCACCGCTGTTGCTTGCGACCACAGAGCGCTCCAAGCTCAGATCGTAGCTATCAATGTAGGCCTGCATGCGTGCGACGTTCATCGGCATCGGTACGATATAGTCGGATCGCGCGCGGTTGTAAGCGTCGGTCAGTTCCTCAAGCGTGTACTCCGAAGCTGGGATCAGATCGCACGCGGGGCGTGTCTCCCGAGTTGAAGGGGTCGCAGGGATGACGGTGTCGGTCTGTGAGGGAGAGATCAAGTGGTTTCCTCTCGTTCTGACAGGAATGCGGTGATCTGTCCGGCAAATTGCCGGGCACTGATGGGTTTGGAGAAGTAGCCATCACATCCATAGGCCTTGGCCATCTCGGCAGCCACGTCCTGGGGCCAGGCGGTGACGGCAATGACCGGCGTCTTGGCCAGCATGGTGGATCCGCGGATCAGACCGGCGACGGTCTGTCCATCAAGGTCGGGCAGGCCCATGTCCAGCAGGATGAGGTCGGGCAGAGCTGCCATCGCGGTCCGTAGGCCACTTTCGCCATCGCCAGCCACCAGGACATCGAAGCCACCATACTCCAGTAGGCGCTTCATCAGCCGCGACTGCTGGGGGTCGTCTTCCATAATCAGGATGGTAGTCATTCGGTTGCCTCCCGGCCATCGAAGAAGCTGTTCACCGTGTTCAGCAGTTCCGCCACCTGGACCGGCTTCGAGAGATAGGCATCACACCCGCCTGCCAGGAATCGCTCGCGGTCGCCGCGCATTGCAGAGGCCGTGAGGGCCACGATCCAAATGTCGCGCAGCTCCTCATCCGCCCGGATCTTGGCTGCCACATCGAGACCGTCGAGTTCGCCGGGCAGCGCGATGTCGAGCAACAAGAGCTGGGGATGGTGCGTCTTGACCATCTCCCAGCCGCTGACACCGTCCTCAGCGAGAAGGACCTCATATCCTTGCGAGGTCAGGATCTTCTGCACCAGCCGGCGATTGTGGTAGTGATCCTCGATGTAGAGTACGGTTCGTCTCACAGTCACCTCGTTAGGATGGCATCGACGTGCGAAAGGAAACTGCTCCGGTCGAGCACCGACTTCGACCAGATGGAGTCCACGTTCGAGGAAAGCTGCGCCCGTGTCTGAGCGTCTAGGTCGTCATGCGACGTGACCACGATCACCGGTGTCTTCTGCGTGCGCTCCCGCGTCCTGAGCATCACCAAGAGCTTGTCACCCGCGATGTCAGGCAGGAAAAGGTCGAGGATGATGAGGTCGAGCGGGACCTGCTCGATCAAGGCCAAGGCCTCAGCACCGGAGTGTGCTTCGAAGACCCGACAACTGGGTCGCGTCTCCAGGAGCCTGCGGATTAACCGGGCCTCTGGTTCGTAGTCATCGACCACGAGAATCCGCTCCTCGCGACCCCGGCCGAAGTCCACAACCGCTGCCGTGCCGTCCTCTGTGCCATCGAGGCTGAAAGCCTGCTCTTGCTCGACCAATTCGACGACGTGGCTGACCAGGTCGCGGGCGCTGAAGCGCCCCTTCTGCCATACCGACTCTGCATAGGCCTCCAGCCGCTCGCGCTCCTCAAACAACAGGGACTTCGCCGAGACGATCACGACAGGGATGTGGGCTGTGCGGGGGTCAGCTTTCAGCGCGTCCATCACTGCGAAGCCGTCCATCTCCGGCATCATCAGATCCAGCAACACGACATCGGGCTGACGCTGGCGCACCAAATCGAGGCCGTCCTTGGAAGAGCTGGCTTCGAAGACACGGTATTGGCGGTAGTTCTTGAGGAAACGCCGGATGAGGCGACTGTCATAGGGGTTGTCATCGATGATCACCACGGTCGTGATGCGCTCGTCCAGTTCCTCAAGCGTGGTAGCCAGGCCCTCGGCAGGCCGCACAGCCTGCTTGGTCTTGACCGATAAGTTGAGGATATAGCGGTCCTCCAACGCGTACTTCTCAGCGCTGAAGGTATGCCCTGAGCAGTTGACGACCACCCGCTCGCCGGGCTCGATATAACCGTGCTCCAGCAGCTTGTCCAGACCGGCAAAGGCGACGCTTGCCGCGGGCTCCATCGAGAGACCCTCCGCCCGGGCGACGCGGCGCATCGCGCGGAAGGCCTCCCCGTCGCTCACCGCCACCATCGCGCCGCCATAGCGATCGGCTGCTTTCTTCAGCATGGTGTAGGCTAGGCCGGGGCTCCCAGTGGCCAACACGGTGATCAGGCTGTCGGGCTGTTCGACGGCAATGGCCTCATCCAGGCCCCGCTGCCAGGCCCGGACCATCGGGCTGCAGCCCTCGGTCTGCACCACCGCAATCTTGGGCACGTGCGTGATCAGGCCGGATGCCGCCAACTCCTCGAAGCCCTTGAGCACCCCGAGTGGGCCGATCCCACCGGATACCGCCTGCACATACCAGTCAGGCGCTTCCCAGGCTTCCGATGCCATAGCCGACTCGGTCGATGCTGCCCGCCGCCGCTGCAGAGTCATCTGCTCGGCGATCTCAAAGGCCACCGTCTTCATGCTCTCCTTGCACGGGATCGCCTTCGCTCCCTTGTCGAGGAGGTAACCGTGACGCTCGGCGAAGTTAGCAGCCACCGTCTTGGCCTGGTCGTATGTGCCACTGACCTTGATGACCTCGGCATCGTAGAGCGCCAATTCGCGCATCTTCTCCGCCGGTACGCTGCTGGTGACGAAGGCCCAGAGCTTGATGCCTGCCCGGGCACAATAGGCCGCATAGGCAGCGGCGGCGTTGCCGGTCGAGGCAAGAACTACGTTGTCGATCCCCCGTGCGCGCAGCGCACTCACCGCGGTCGCGGCTTGACGATCTTTGAAGGAGCCGGTCGCGTGCTGGCGCTCATCCTTGATCCAGATGCCGGTGTGGCCATTCTCACGTTCCAGGCCGGCGGCGCGCACCAGCGGGGTCCAGCCCTCGCCCATCGTCACGCGGAAAAACCCATCAGGAAAGGGATAGAGTTCCTCATAGCGCCACAGGGAAGACTCGCGGTCCTTCAGAAGATCGAGCCAGTCAGCAGGAAGCGCCTGTGTGTCGTACTCTGCATGAAGCCAAGGGCTGCCGCATGCTGCGCACGTGTCGAGGTAAGGATCCGGCGCCATCACGTGGTCACACGCCAGGCAGCGTACACCGGAGAACAGACTTGTCATATCGGTAACAACCTCCTGATGGGTGCTGTTGAACTAGTCCTGCGCGCTAGTGCACAGTTGAGCTGATGTTTGGGGTTTGTAGTAACGGCCCCCACAGTGTGGGGCTCAGTCGTTCCAGTGCCATATCGGCGCCTACAGATCCGCTGAAGCGGTTACTACAAACCAACTTTGCTGACCACTAGGCTGGATCGCTGTGGATCACCGGCATGGCGA
>JAFGNI010000175.1 GCA_016927095.1 Anaerolineae bacterium
AGCCATAGCCGCTTTCGTCCAAAGCGACCTGTGTCACCGTGCCCTCGAGCGCAGCCGTGATCGGTGAGGATTCCGGCTTCTGCGCATTCACCGCGAGGTCAACGCCGTTGTGTCCCCCGGTCATTTGGTAACGCCGATGGTACGCCCTTGGGTGGTCGCCAAAGGCCTGGATGTAGCGGCGGGTATCCGTGGGCCAGGACATTTGCACGCGGCGAGGATCCGGCAAGCGTGGGCGTGCTGCGATCTCAGCGAGGGTCTCCGTGGGTCGCCCCTCCGCGCTGATCCAGGCCAGCGGGCCGTAGTGTGGGTCTCCAGAGCGCAGAGGAAAGCCAGCCACACCCAGGACACGCTCGTATTGGGCCATCAGCGTAAGGTACTCGGCGTATTGCTGCCCCCGAGCCACCGGATGCAGGTCCCTGGTGACATTGGCAAAGGACGTCACAATGAAGCGCTGGGCCGGAAAGCGCTCGAAGTAGCGCCAGAGACAGCGCATACCGCCCTCGATGTCGCGCATCTCCGCCAGAGTCTGCCAGGTGACGTGGAGCGCCGCCCAATCCGCCGCCTCAAGCGCGTGCCGGCATTGCTCGAGGAAAGTTGACTCCGCAATAGCAGCGCCAGCTTCGGGATGCGCCGCATCCGGCGGCGCCAGGGCGGGGAAACCGACGCGGATCTCGGCGCCAAATCGCGCCTTCAGATAGCGATGGACCTCCGCAAACCAGGCACCGAAGGCCGCACCGTCCTGCCACGAAACGCCAGCACCACGATCCGCGCGGTTGGGTTCACCGTGGACCTCGACAGCGCGCACCCCGACGTCGAGATAGTCCCCGATATCCTGAGAGAAGCTGTTGACAAATGTCTGGGGCGAGGTCGGTTCGCGCGCCGGCTGCGGGCTCAGGAGCTGCAGCACAACGCTCGAGGCGCCGGCATCCCGCCACTTAAGGACATCACGGGCGGGATTGACGTGGCTACGGAGGTGAATCAGGCGGAGACCGGCATCAGCAAAGGCACAGAGATCTGCGTGCCGGGCCGGCCCGACCGGAGCCAGCACGCCAGGCTTGGCGCCTGGTTCCCTCAAGGATCGCGGCCTTCGATAAAGCAGATCAGGCCATCGAAGATGCCCTGGGCGACAATGCCAGAGCCTTCCGTGAGCAGCTCCCGGTCCTCCAGCATAAAGCCGGTCTCAAGAATCGCAGCCGGCGTGCCGGGGTCGATCTCATAGTAGGCATGATAGCGCGTCATGTCATAGGTGATCGTATAGGCGTCGAACAACAACCCTGTGGCCTCTGCATAGTTACGGCTCACACATTCGACGAGACGATCCTCAGCACCGGGGATATAGCTGGATTCTGCGCGCGCCATCTTGAAACCGGAACGCCCGGGAACATTGCAGGAGTCCGCATGGATGGAAAGCAATACATCGGCCTTATAGCCGTTCAGCCGCACATCGAACTCCTCCAGAAGCTGTGCCTCCCACCCGTAGTCGATAGCCATTGCCACCACCTGTTGTGCGACATTCAGGTTGATGTCCACTTCCTGAAGACCATCGTCGCAGACGGCACCGCTGTCACTGCCCATATGGCCCGCGATGATGCCGATCTGGGGTACATGGGGGGTGGGCGTGGCTGCCGGCTCGGGGGGAACCGGGGTCGCCGTCGGTTCTGGCGTGCTCAGGGCAATCGTGATCGGCCCCTCCACCTGGGTCAGTTCACCCGCGACATCGGTGGCGATGGCAACGATGGGGAGTAAGCCGGTGGGCACGGTGAACGCAGCCAGGAAGGTGATGATCACCAGGCCACGCACCGTCCAGGCTACTGCCCAAGGATCCGAGTCTTGTTTTCGCTTCATCAGATCTGCCCCCGCCGGGAGGATTTCCTACCGCATGCGCCGCTTCCACTCATCCTTGACGTTGATCTTGTCCCAATCATCACCATACGTCAAGAAATCCCTCAAGAGCCGCGTGAACTTGCTCGTCTCTTCTAGCATTGGATAATGCTGCACGCCCTCAAAGGCGTACCCGTAGACATTGTAGTCGAACTGAGCCAGAAGACCATCTTCAGGCGTTTGGATGATGGGATCATCCTCCCCACTGACCAGCAGCACCGGCAAGTCCAAGGTCTCGAGGATGGCGTCCAGCTCTTGCCGTAGCGCCGATCGGACGCTTTCCACGACGGCAGCCCCATCAGTCTTGGCAGCCTCAATATCCACTTCCTCGTACGCCTTCAGCCTGCGCCCAAGGATAATACGGGCAGGGTTGTCGCCGCCGCCGTAGCTGGTCAGCGAACGCGCGAAGTGCTCCGAGGAGACGGGAACGCTGACTGTCATCACCTGCTCAACGCGCTCCGGGTGTGCGTAAGCGAAGTACAGCGCCACCAGCCCCCCCAGACCGTGTCCGATGACCGGCACACGCGCGAGTCCCAGTTGGTCCATAAACATCTCAACTTGCGTCACATAGCCATCCACACTGTAACGGGTAGCGACCTTATCCGAGTCACCAAACCCCCAGAAGTCCAGCGCATAGGCTCGATAGGTCGATGACATCTCCACCATGACCGGCACCCAGTAGCGCCAGGACCCCAACCAGTCATGCAGGAAGAGCAAAGGCTTCCCCCGACCGAGGGCCTCATAGTGAACCAGGCTGCTCTCTAGGATAATTGCACTCATCGGTAGGCTATCGCCGCATACAGGGACATATCTCGTGTTGTCCGGTGGTCTGACGACCCCAAAAGCTTAGTCGCTCTTCCCCAGCTCTGCCAGGACCTGCCGGACTTGACTCGTCAGATCATCAGGTGCGAACGGCTTGAGGATATAGCGTACAGCCCCAACCCCCAACCCTTCCTGAATCTCGCTCTCCTGCCCCTTAGCAGAAAGGAAGACGACCGGCATCTCGCTAGTCTCAGGCTGCTGCTTGAGCGCCTCGCAGGCCTGGTATCCCGTCATCCGGGGCATGCGCACATCCATCAGGATCAAGTCGGGAAGCTCCTCTCGGGCAAGCGCCACAGCGTCGGCGCCGTTAGACGCCAACACAACCTCGAATCCCGCAAACTGCAGGGTGAAGGAGATCAACTCACGAATATCGCGCTCATCCTCAGCAACCAAGATCTTAGCCATACCTAGACTCCTTGGTGAACTTCCAGGAACGCTCTATGCCTCGCCTGTTGAGTGTCCCGGTGAAGCTGTCAGGGTCGTGTCTGCCCATCAGCATCGATGATATTGACCAAAGCATCGCCCAACCCTTCTATCGAGAGCGATGCCGTCATAAAATGTACGGCCTCCCACGCCGGTGCGTCTGCATCGCCAGGCCGGCCCAGGTATTCCGGCGCCGACGTGATGACCAAAGGGATCTCTGCCGTGCGCCGGTCACGCCGCATCAGATCGACCAACTGCCTGCAGGCCATGTCCGGCAGCTCGTACGCCATCACGACCAGACGGGGCTGAAGATCGCCCGCCAACTGGAGCGCCCGGTCCCCGCGCATCGTCGTCCGGACATTCAGCCCCCTGAGCTGTAACACCGATCGCAGACGGTTGAGAAACTCCCTGTCCGAGTGCGCGACAATCACAGTCTCCCGCTGGCTCAACGCCCGCTTGACGATCTCCAGCAGCTTCTGTGCATCCAAGGGCTTGGTCAGATAGGCCAACGCTCCCAAAGCCATGCCCCTGTCGCGCTCTGGGGCAACCGAGACAATCGCGACCGGGATGTCAGCCGTAGCCGGATCTCGCTTCAACAACTGCAGGACCTCCAGGCCGTCAAGATCGGGGAGCCGGACATCCAGCGAGACGAAATCGGGGGCCTCCTGCCGGGACAGATGCAGGGCATCTTCGCCCGACGAGGCCACCAGCACGCGGAAGCCCTCGGATTCGAAGGTCACCCTCAAGAGCTCGGCGATCTCGGCGTCATCCTCAACGACCAGAATCTGCGGGGCAGCAGGCTTCACAAACGACTGGGGAGCTTCACCCACGTCTATCGCCGGCTCCCCATGTGCCAGAGGCACGGAAAAGGTAAAGATACTGCCCAATCCGAGCTCACTCTCCAGCCAGATATCGCCCCCGTGCATCTGGATCAGCGAGAGCGTAATCGCCAGCCCGAGGCCTGTGCCGGAGACTTCATAGACGGCAGGATCGTCCTCAACCCGGTAGAAACGCTCAAAGATCTTGTTCTGGTTCTCAGGGGCGATGCCGATGCCGCTATCGACCACCGCCACGTACACCATACCTTGACGAACGTAAGTGTGAATCGCAATCTCGCCGCCGACGGGCGTGTACTTGTAGGCATTGCTCACCAGATTGGTCAAGATCTGGGTCAACCGGTCAGGATCGCCATAGACGCGCGGCAGCGCATCGGGCACAATCGTCGCAATCGTCTGTTGGCGCTCCTCGATCCTTGGCCGGACCAGGTCGGCAACTTGGGTCACCAGCGTGCCCATATCGACCGGTCGCCGGAGCAGCTCAACGCGGCCCTGCTCCAGTCTGGAGATATCCAGAAGATCGTTGACCAGGTTAGTCAGACGATCCGCGTTGGTCTTCACCTTCTCGAGAAAAGCGAGCTGCATCTCGGGGATCTCGCCGGCTGCCCCGGCGAGCATCAGGTCGACATAGCCCACGATCGACGTCATCGGCGTGCGCAGCTCGTGGGAGACGGTGGAGACAAAGTCACTCTTCGCCCGATCCGCCTCGATCTCCGCCGTGATATCCCTGAAGACCGACGCCACGCCTAGGAACTCGCCGGTCTCCGTCACGACGGGGGAGAGATGGACACTCACGTAGCGGCGTCCCACCTCCAGGCGATGGGATAGGTAACCCTCTCTCTCATAGGCCTCGCGATCTTCGCGCCACTGGTCGATCTGTGAGAGCCATACGTGGACCTCGCTGCCGTAGAGACCGAGAATCTCCTCCTGGGGACGGCCCAGAGCTTGGTCGCGCGTGATCGACAGGATCCGCTCGGCGGCTGCGTTGAAGAGGATGACTTGGCCGCCGGCGTCGGTGAACATCACCCCATCGGCGATCCCTTCGAGAATCGCCTGGTTTTTCGTCACGTCGATCTGCTGAGTGCGCAGCATCGCGCCCATCCGCTCAGCCTGTTCGCGGATCATCCCGTAGAGCTCGGCGTTGTTCAGCGCATTGCCCAGTTGTACGGCTGCAGCCTCCACCAGTCGAAGCTGAGGCTCGTCAAACACATCAACCGCGGCAGATTCAAGCAGAAGCACACCAAGGGCCTCGCCGGATCCTCCGGTCACGGGCACCGCCATCACCGAACGGACGCCCTCGAGCGGGGTAGCGGCAAAGTCGGTCTGGGCCGTCACATCGGGGATCACGAGGGGCTGGCGCTTCTCCAGAGTCCAGCCCACGATGCCTTCATCCCGGGAGAAGGGCGCCGGCATGCCTCCCGGTGGGATCGGCTTCGAATGGCCAATCGCCGCGCGGTAGACCAGCCGTCCGGTACTACGATCGAGCAGAATCACAGAGCTCCGGGTGGCCTTCACGGCACGTTGAAGCAACAACAGCGCCTGGCTCAGGACGCGGTCCATGTCCAGACTGGCGACCAACTCAGAGGCAATATGATACAAGACTTCCGAGCGATCTCGCTGGAAGCGCAGACGCTCGAGCGCATCGGCCAGTTCCTGCGTGCGCTCCGCAACGCGCGACTCCAGCTCCTCGTTGAACCGCTTGACCTCCTCAAAGAGCCGCGCGTTCTCCACAGCGACGGTCACCTGATCCGCAAGCGCTAACATCGTCGCCACATCTGCGGGGGAGAACTCCCCCTTGCGCTTCCGGTCTGCCGTCAGGATGCCGACGGAGTGCCCGTCAACCATCATCGGGACCATAATGGACGACCCGATGGGCACCCGGCCTTCCTGAAAGCGGCTGTCATGGGGCGCGTCCTCAATGAGGAGCGGCATGCCTGTGCGAACCACCTCGCCGATCGCCCCCCCGCTGCCGTCGAGCGGGGTCTCCGTCAGAAGCTCCAGGGCGTAACCGGAAGACGCCAGCGGCACGAAGGTCTGCTCCTCGGTATCGCGCAAGAAGATGGTAGAGAAATCATACCCCAGCACGTTGGTCACGGATTGCACCACAGTGTTCAGCACCATCGGCAGATCGAGCTTGGTGGTAATGGAGCGGTTCAGCTCGTTGAACAACTGCAGCGTCGTCACCTGGCGGCGCAGGTCACCCACGAGTCGGTGTGTCTCGATGGTCTGCGCCACCTGGGCGGCGAAGAGCTCCACGACCTCCGAGGTGATCGCGGTAGGAGCTTTGCCGTTGCGGGGCCGGTCTACCGACAGGATCCCGATGATATCGCCGGCACTGTTGCGCAGCGGGACGAAATAGATGTCCTCCTGGTGCCACGCCTCCGCATCAGGACCCACCGGCACGCCCTGAGGGACAAAGACATCCAGGTCCTGAGTCAGATGGCGGAATCGCTCGGGAATATAGTAGCACTGTCCCACACGGAACTGCTCTTGACACAGGCGGCGTACCCGATCCCAACGCAGGCGGACGCGCTTCCTCTCCTCAAGTTCGACCAGCGGAATGCCGGCCCCGGCGACGCGCCGCAGCAGGTTGCCCTCCAATACGCTGATCAACACAAGCTCGAAGCCGGTGCCTTCCTGAACGGCATAGGCGACGTCCGCGAGAGTCTCATCAAGTGGACGATCCGAGCGCATCGTCCGGCTGATCTCCAGCAACAGCGACATCTGCTCGGCCCGCTGTCGCATCTGCTCGCCACGACGCACCTGCTCCTGATAGCGCCGCGCATTGCCCACGGCCAAGGCCGTCTGTCCAGCCAGGGCCCTGCAGACAGCCAGCGCATCGTCATTGAAGAAGGCGGGCGTCGCCGACTGCAGCAGAATCGCAGCCGCGAGCCGCTGCTCGTAGAAGACGGGGGCCACGACAGCGGAACGCATGTCTGGAAGGGGCGCCTGGTCATCAGCCAGATCCGGCAAGTTGAGCAACTCGCCCCCGGTCAGCCACGCTTGGAGAGCACCCTCGCTGGACGTGAGGACCGGCCCTGAGCGAAGTGGAAGGGCTTGCGAGACTGCGACCAGCGTGTCATCGGCGTAACCTTGCCAGGCCCTCAGGTCGACCCCGGAATCCGAGACGACCACAATCAGGCCCGCATCGCCGCCCGTCGTCCTTAACGCTTCAGCCAGGACAACGCGAAGGATGTGGTCCAACTCGAGGGTGGCGCCCATCTCATCGGTGACACGCTGGACGGCCGCCAACGCACCGCCATGGCGCGCGGGGTCCCCGTCGCGGCGCTCACCATCGATGGTCAGGACCGCAAGCCGCGCCATCTCCACGGCAGCAGCAGCGATCTCCAAGTCGGCCGGCGCAAGCTCCTCACGCCCCGTGCCCAGCATCAGCCACCCATGTCTGGACGCCGCCTGCAGTGGTATGAACGCCACGCTCCTGAGTGGCGCGAACGCCACGCCCTTAAGTGGCGCGACATCCTCGGGTAGGCGAACGCTGTGCGGCTCGGAGTCAGTTCGCGCATAACCAGCCAGCTGGCGCCAGACCGCAGGGTCGATAGCCGCGCCATTGGCGATGACGCCACCGGTTGGTTCGGACCAGACCCATGCCCCCGCGTCCACGTCCAACCCTGACAAGATGGCCTCCAGCGCTGCGGGCCAGATCTCATCAGAGCTTGACTTGGCAGCTAGTTGTTTCCCAATCTGGGCGAGCTGTGCAACACGAGACAACGTGACTATCCCTCTGCTACAAGCGATCGCAGACCTAGTGGTCGGCGAAGTTGGTTCGTAGTAACCGCATAGCGGTTCTGCGGCTGAAGCCGCAACTACAAACCTTCACCATCTGGTCGACTGACCACTAGACGCGGCTCCGGCGCCTTGCCTCAGCTGCGGCTTCGGTGATCTCCCGAATGTCGGTGAACGGTCCGGCCTCGGCCTTCACGATCCCCACAGCCATACTCATCAGGGGCTCGCGCACTTCATTCCCGGCGGCATCCTCGACGACCAGATAGCCCTGCATCCGGGTCATGAAGTCATAGTGGGTGCCGATGTCCTTGTGGAATCGCTTGACGATCTCATTGGCCATGGACTCTACACTGCCAGTGTCTGTGATGATGATAAAGTCATCGCCACCGATGTGGCCAACGAAGTCGTCGGGGGTGCCCAGCTCATCCACGACATGGTTGAGGATCATCCCGGTGAACCGGAGGACCTCCTCGCCGGCGACAAACCCGTACGCCTCATTGAACACCTCCAATCCCTGGATGCCCAGGTAGAGGATGCCCCAACCGTCGCGTGTGATGAGCGCGCGTAGCTGCTGTTCGATGAGCCGGCCACTGGCAAGACCTGTGCTGGGGCTGGTCAGGCTCGCGACCTCGGCGCTCTGGATCGTATTACGCACCCGCAGGCGAAGCTCCTCGACATCAAAGGGTTTGGTGATGTAGTCATCCGCACCCAATTCGAGGCCATGGATCTTGTCGCTGCGCTCGTCCTTCTGTGTCAGAAAGATAATGGGGATGTGGCTCGTGCGAAGATTCGTCCGCAGGCGCCGGCAGACCTCATAGCCGTCGATGTCAGGCAGCATGATATCGAGGACGATCACGTTCGGCATCTTCTGCCGCGTCAAATCCAGGGCCGCGTTCCCATTGGGAGCCACATAGACCTCGTATCCCTGAGACTTGAAGTAAAGCTGCAGCATGTTGGAGATGTCTGCATCATCTTCTACCACTAAGATGCGGCCTTCACTCATCCTTGACCTCCTCGTGGGCGCGTGCCTTAACCTGCTTATCACGTATCACAGTATCAATCTCGAGGATAGAGCCGCGGGTGCAGGCTCTCGCCCCCCGCCAGCTTGAGATGGTCGCTATCCTCCCATAGGACGTTCTTGCGGATAATGCGTCGCTCGGGGGATGCGAAGAGAATCACATCGGAATCGATCATCCGTGCCGGAAAGACAATCATGCCCGAGCCGATTCTGACGTTGTGACCGACGGCGCCGCCCAAAACCGTCAGACCGGTCTCCTTGAGCTTATCGCCGACGTGTGAACGGATGGGTTTGTCCACCAGATTGAAGTCGGTGAAGGTGTTGCCGGCGCCCACAAAGGATCCGCGGCCCACCACACACATCTGGAGGCATGAGTTCTGGGCGACCATGCAGTCTTCCATCAGCACGCTACGGTAGAGCGAGGCCCTGAAGGGCAGGAAAGAGCCGTCACCCACCACGCTGAGCATCAACTGGCACCCCAGGTCGATGGTCACGTTGTCGCCGATGTAGCAGTTGCCGACGACGGCGCCCGGGCCGATCGAAACGTTGTTGCCGATGAACGCCGGCCCCTGGATGATGGCTGTGGGGTCAATGCTGCAGTTTTTCCCCACCCGTACCAACGCCGACGACGTCAGGACCTGCTTACGCTCGAGCATACCGCGCCAGAGGAGCTTCAGGTTCAACATCAGATCGCGCTCGGCCTGCTGCTCAAAACGCGCACCCACGGCGAATATCCCGAAGTCGACATTGGCGTGGAGCACGTGCACCCAGTGCTCGATGGAAAGAAA
>JAFGNI010000176.1 GCA_016927095.1 Anaerolineae bacterium
AGTCTCTACCCCAGCATCACACTCAGTGTGCCCGTGGAGAGGATCCGCGCCTACGCCCCTACAGGTGACGAGCTACAGGTGGGCGCACGGGTGATGGATCGCCAGATCGTGGACACCGAGGGCCGTCGCGTTGTGCGCGTCAACGATGTGCAGTTAGCCCGCATCCGAGACGAGTACCGGCTGACGGGTGTGGACATCGGCGGGCGCGGTCTGCTGCGCCGCCTGGGCTTGGAGAACGCCATCCAGGCGGCAGCGAAGGTCTTTGGTAAGTCGCTGCCGGAAGGTGTCATTCCCTGGGAGGACGTGGCGCCGCTGAGCAAGGAAGATCCCCTGCGCCTACGCATCTCGCGCGACAAGATCAGCCAACTGCCCCCGGCGGACATCGCCGCGATCCTCAGCGATCTGGACCGGCCCACCGGGGAGGCATTGCTGTCCGGCCTGGAGAACGACACGCTGGCAGACGCGCTCGAGGAGAGCCCTGCCGACGTGCAGATGGCAGTCTTGCTGCACATGGATCCCGAGCGGGCCGCCGACATCCTGGAGGAGATGGACCCCGACGAGGCGACCGACCTGCTGGCCGACATGCCCGAGGTGAACAGCGCCCACCTTCTCGGCCTGATGGAGCGCGAGGACGCCGCCGACGTGACGAGCTTGTTGGCCTATCCGGAGGACTCGGCCGGCGGGATCATGACCACGGAGTTTGCCCGCGTGCCGCCGGGCCTCACCGCGGCGGAGGCTCTGAGCTATCTCCAACGCTCGAAGGAGGCCCAAGAGGACGAGACGATGCACTACGTCTACGTGGTGGACGACGCGAGGCGACTGAAGCACATGCTCAAGCTGCGTGACCTGGTGATGGCCCCACCGGACGCCCCGGTGGAGGCAATTGCAGAGCAGGTCGATCCCCACGTGACGGTCACCCCCGAGACGGCCCAACAAGACGTCGCCTACTTGGTCGCCAAGTACGATCTGCTGGCCGTGCCGGTGGTCGAGGAAGAAAGCGAGAAGATGCTCGGCATTGTCACCGTTGACGACGCCATCGACGCCGTGCTGCCCACGGCCTGGAAGAAGCGCCTGCCGCGCTTCTCGTAGCAGGATCGGAGGCCATCATGACCAAACTTAAGCACACCCTCGGACATCTCCCACAACGGCTATGGTTCTTCCTGGCCCTGCTGGGTCCCGGGCTGATCACGGCGAGCGCCGACAACGACGCACCGGGCATTGCGACTTATTCTATGGCGGGCTCGCGCTACGGCTATGCTTTCCTCTGGCTGATCGTCGTGGTGACGATCGGCGAGGTGGTGGTCCAGGAGATGGCCGCGCGGATGGGCGCGGTGACGGGCAAGGGCACGGCAGACCTGATCCGCGAGCGGTTCGGCGTGCGGATTACGGCCTTCGCGATGGTCTGCCTGCTGCTGGCCAACGCCGGGACGACGATGGCCCAATTTGCCGGCATCGCCTCCAGCGCAGAGCTGCTGGGAATCAGCCGCTACGTCGCCGCTCCGCTGGCGGCGCTGGGCGTCGGTTTCCTAGTGCTGCGCGGCAGCTACACCTATGTCGAGAAGGTGCTGCTGGCGCTAAGCCTGGCGGCGCTGAGCTACGTGGTCACGGCCTTTGTACTCGACCCGCCGTGGCTTCAGGTTCTGCAGGAGGCGGTCACGCCCAGCATCCGGCCCGATCCCGACTACGTCCTGGCGGTGATGGCCACCATCGGCACGACCATCACGCCCTGGGCCATCGTCTATATGCAGGCCTCGGTGGCGGACAAGGGCGTGACCATGTCAGAGTACCGCTACACGCGGCTCGACGTCGTCTTCGGTGCGGCGTGGGGCAACGTGGTCTCGGCCTTTATCGTGATCTGCACGGCTGCCACGCTCTTCATCGCCGGCACGGCCGTTGACTCGGCGGAGGGCGCCGCGCTGGCGCTGGAGCCGCTGGCGGGCAGCGGTGCGCGGTATCTCTTCTCGGCTGGGCTGCTCGGCGCCTCGCTCCTGGCAGCGTCGGTGCTCCCGCTTTCGACGGCCTACGCGGTCTGCGAGGCCTTCGGATGGGAGCGCGGGCTCAACCACCGCCGGGAGGAAGCGCCGGTCTTCTACAGTCTCTATATCGGCATGATCGTGCTCAGTGTGCTGGTGGTGCTCGTGCCGGGCATCCCGCTCTTCCCCGTTATGTGGCTCTCGCAGGCGCTCAACGCGCTCTTGCTGCCTGTGCTACTGGTGCTCGTGCTGAAACTGGCCAACGATGCCGGGGTGATGGGCCGGTGGGTCAACTCTCGGCTGCAGAATGTGCTGGCGTGGGGGCTGACAGGGCTGATCGCCGTGGTAGCCCTGCTCCTGCTGGCCAGTTCCCTACTGCCCGGCCTTACGCCCCCCGGGCCCTAGACCAAGGAGCGACCTATGGCATCCCGCCGGACCGTCGTCAACCGTCGGATCATCCATCTGCCGGGTCTCTGTGCCTGGTGCGGGCAACGGGAAGGTCTCGAACTGATGGACGTACGGCTTGTTGATCGACATCTGTGGATGCAGCTTCACCACTCGCTCTCGCTGCCGATCTGCGGTCCGTGCAAGACTCACGTCATGGCGCTGCGCGAGGCCGAACGTCGCTTTGAGTTTCTCCTCCTGCTAATCGTCGTGCCTATAGCAGTCGCGATTATGGCGGTGGTGGTTCCCGCGACTGACCCCGAAAGAGACTGGCTCGTTTTTGGGTTGGGGGCGGCAGTGTTGGCAGCTGTGCTCCTGGGCGGGGCACAGGCGTGGCTGGCCGGAACAGACTTAGGTGCCCGAATCATCCACCGGCGAATAGAAGGGGCACCTCCCGGCTATGTGGGCAGGATCGATGCGCCGGGAGAGATCGCCGATAAGGGGAAACTGCGCTTCTACAGCCGGGAATTCCACCAGGCGTTTGCGGATCTGAACCCGGAGCTTGCTTCACGGTCGTAACAAGGCTGTTGTGATAGCCGGCCCATTCAGGCCTCGTAGTGACCGTAGATCTCGGACTTGGTGAGCTTGCCGGCGGCAACGGCCAGGATCTCCTGGTAGAGCGCGGCCCCCATGTCCTCGATGGTTGCTTCGCCGTTGATGATGGGCGTCGCGTCGAAGTCGGCGTTGTCTTGGATCAGTTGCATGCGCTTGGGGTTCGCAATGACCTTGATCACCGGGATGAGGCCTCCGGTGGTGGCACCACAGCCGGTGGTAAAGAGGGCGAGGTGGGCGCCATGTGCGGCGAACTGGTTGATGCCCTCGGGGTCACCGTGGAAGAAGCCGGAACCAGGTTCACCTATCTGTAGGTAGAAGCCTTTCCTCTTAGGAAGGCCATATTCGCGCAAGATGCCCTGCAGGGATTTCGTGCCCGACTTCGCCAATGCTCCGTAGGACTTCTCCTCGATGCTGGTCAGTCCCCCCATGATGTTGCCGTAGCCCCACGAGAAACGCCCGCTCTCGAAGGACTGGCGCTCAGCATCGGAGATGGCCTCGCGCACCTGTGCGGCGACATTCTCATCCGCGGCACGCTCTGCGAGGATCTCGCTGCAGCCCAGTAGTTCACTCAACTCACTGATCATATAGGTCCCGCCGGCCTCGATCAGGCGGTCACCCGCGACACCGGTGATGGGATTGGAGGCGAGACCAGAGGTCGCGTCGGAGCCGCCGCATTCGGTGCCGACGATGAGGTCACCCGGCGCCATTGGGACGCGCGCCGTTGTGGAGGCGGCCTGGAGCAGTCGGGCCATGAGGCGGGATGCCTTCTCGATGGTGCGCAGATCCCCACCCTCGTCCTGGATCTTGACGGCCTCCGCCGGACGGCCCGTCTCGGCGATGGCCTCTGCTACCTGATTGGCGTCGGTGCCCTCACAGCCCAATCCGATGACGAGGGCAGCGGCGGAGCTGGAATGTGCCCCTAAGGCCACAAGCTTGTGGAAAGCGCCCTCGGTGAAGCCGCACCCGCCAGGGTAGCCGAAGAGCTGGGTGCCCTCGGGAAAGAGTGACTTCACCTGCCGCGCGATGTGGCGAGAGCAATCTGTGCTGTAGATGATGGATACTTTGTTCCGGATCCCAATCTGGCCATCCGGCCTAAGGTAACCGAGG
>JAFGNI010000177.1 GCA_016927095.1 Anaerolineae bacterium
ATCGCTCCCTGAGCACCGGCGGTATACCTTCTCACCAGGTTCGTACCGTCCGGTGTCAAAGTCACAGGGCTTGGCATAGATGCGAGTGCTCCCCCCGCAGTATGTGATGGGGGCCTGGCAGAAGTGAGACATGGGATCCTCATCGCAATCAGGATGACAGTTGAACTCATCCAGGAAGAGCCAGAGGTCTTCCAGCGCGTATCGCGGCAACCCCAGTACCCCGGTCGCCTGGAGAGACATCCAGTTGCGGACCCTTTGTTGGTCCAGCTCCGAGAGGCAGTTCCCATAGCACTGGTAATAGTCGGGCGGTTGCGGTTCAGGGTCAGGGTCAATCGCCGGATAGATCTGCTGGATTCCGGGCTCGAACCCGGCGTACAACAGACGATCCGCGACCGGATCGAGCGCTGTGCTGCGCAGGGCGATGCCCAGCATCCCCGTAAAGGAGATCATAGCGGTAGCACGGTCATAGATCACGTCACCCATCACGGTGCGCAAGATGAAGCTGCTTCCATCGGAAATGTGGGCATGGACGACTTGGTCCACGCGCACGACGTGCGTTGTGGCCAGGTCGTCGGGCCGGTCCAGCACGATCCGGACAAAGGTCCTCCCGCCTGTGATGGTGTACCGCTCAGCGGTAGTGAGAACGTAACCCTCCTCCAGAGCCCGGGTGAAGAGATAATCCACCGCCTGGTACGCCTGGCGCTCTGCGTCCACTTCCGTAGGTGTTAGCACCGTGGTCGAGAGAATGTCGATCGCCGTGTGGTTGAGGTAAGCGAGCACGTCGAAGGGGGCGATCATCCCGCAGGTTGACACCGCAGCCAGGCCCGAATCGGGGTCGCCCATCATGGCCATAAAGCTGTCGGTCGCAGCGGGCAGGCCCCAGGGAAAGCGTACCCGCGCCGCGACCATGCCCGAGGTCCCGGCCGACACCGTGCCAAGCCGCCAGAACACGTGGTGCCGCTCGGCCCAATAGACGCCCCGGACTGCGTCGGCCAACGCAGGATAGGCCTCGACGAACGATGCGCCGTCGGGCAGCGCGAGCACCAGGACCGCGTCATGGAGATCCTGCGCCGTCGCGTTGAGGTAGGTCGCGCCGAAGACGGCGCTCTCGCCCGGGCTGAGCGCGCGAGGACCCGCCGTCTCAACGATCAGGTCACTCGCCGGCACGGTACCGGTCGGGACGCTCGTCAGCCAGGGGGCGAACAGCACGCCATCGCTCACGGCGTTGCCCAGGCCTCCGGGATTCAGCGTCGTGTGCTGGGGACCGGTGACGTCGCCCCACCAGACCTGCCGGGCGTCGACGGGGACGGCAGGGCGGTTATTGCGAACGCCAAAGCCGTTGCCGGAGACCTCGTTGAAGCTGAGCAGCGGGGGCGTCGCCGTGTCGACATAGATGCCGTCGCCGGCGGCATGCCGGATAGCCGAATTGACGATCACGGCCGCCTCGGGGGATTGGATCTTGAGCGCCGGCTCTCCTGCTGCCCCTCCGTAGTCCACAATGGAGTTGTACAAAATCGCGCTCGAGCGGGGATGCAACCAGACACCCTTCCACGCGCCAGGCTGTGGGAGTGCACCGGTCAGCGTAATGGGTTCCTCTGGAGTGCCCATGGCATAGAAGCCAGAGTCGAACCATACTTCCAGGCCGGCAGTCGACGCAAACTCAAGCCGGCTTCCGGGCATGAGCGCCAGCACTCCGCCCCCATACACCGAAAGGGCGCCAACGCGCACTGGCACACCGGCATCGGCCAGATCCCATTGCATCGGGCTCAGGATCGAGCTACCCCCTGCGATCGACACCGCATCCGTGCCGTTACCCTGCAACGTGAGATCGCGGTACACGAGCGATGGGCCCGGCTGCGGGTGATAGATCGCAACCCCTGCGCTGTCCGTGACCGCGACGGTATCGAGCGTGACCTGGGTGCCCGCAAAGGGAGTGACCTGGATACCCACGCTGCTGCTGTCGCACACCGTGACGTGATCCATCTTGGTGGAGCTGTAATAGATGTGGACCAACTTGCCGCCGTACCCACCCCCCTCGACCGTCGCGTAGCTGATGCGGGAATCGTCGCTATCACCCTGGACCCCGCCACCGATCTCGATCATCCCCCACGGGTGCGTCGCGCCCGGGAGCAGGGTGAAGGTGATTGGCTGGCTTATGGTACCCACGGCGCTGAGGCCGCCCGTGGCTCTCAGCGACACGTACTCCGCGACCTGCACCGCTACCCCGGGCTCCACGCTCAGCACCGCATTGTCGCGGACGGTGATGTCGGCCAACATGCGGTAGGTGCTGATCTCGGGAAACCGTCGCCAGGTGCGGCTGGTGTAGACCTGACCACCGGTCCACTCGATTTCGCTGCGTGTGTTGCCGCTCCAAGTCACGTTTTCAAGGGCGGTGTCCGGGTGCAGCCGTGCAGCGACCGCGTTCCCCTGCACCGTCGTATCGCGCAAGACGCTGTTTGCGCCGCCGGATTGCGTGTAGATGCCGTAGCCGGTGTTCGGGCCGATCGTCAGCCCGTCCATCAGCAGACGGTCGCTCCCACTGCTGCGGATCCCGTCGCCGCCGTTGCCCTGCAAGATGCTGTCCAGGAGCTGCGAGTCGTGGGCCGAAGAGCTAAACTCGATCCCGTCGCCGGTGTTACCCGAGACGGACAGATTGTTGAGCTCGACTCGCCCCGAGGTGACATAGATGCCCTCCCAGGCACAGCCGGTGACCGTGCCCGCATCCCACGTCAGAGCGGAGCCAGCGGGCACGGAGGTGGCGCAGAGACCCCGGGTGCTGCTGTTGCGCAGCGTGACGTGGTCGAGTGCCGGGGCACTGTGGTAGGCATAGAGCATCTGGGCAGCGGATCCGCCTCCTTCGAGCGTTGCGTAGCTGATCTGGGTGGCGTTGCTGTCGGTCAGCACTGTGCCCCCACCGAGTTGGATCATGCCCCACGGGCTCGTCGCCCCGGGCATCCGCGTGAACGTGATTGTCCGCGTGGGCGTGCCGACGGCGGCCAGGGTGCCGTTCACATACAACACCCTCGCGGCGTTGAGCTCTACCGTCACCCCCGGCTCGATTGTCAACGTCACGCCATCGACCACGGTCACATTCTGGGTCTGCAGAACGTAGGGGCTACCTGCCAGCGACCAGGTCGTGTGCGTGATGATGTTACCCCCGACACTGGTTCCTTCCATTTCTGCGGACCTCGGCCCGGCTGATGCTGTGCCGCTGCCGAGAAGCAGCCAGGCCACCACGAGCCAGAGAACGGGCAGGCCAACGCCAACTGAAAAACGCAGTCTCGATTTCATTTCAGAATCCTTTCACGTCATCACGA
>JAFGNI010000753.1 GCA_016927095.1 Anaerolineae bacterium
GTCAACCTACGACCGGAGGGGTTGGCGCCCCTTCGATCGGTCGCTGGACTTACGGAGCTCCAGCTGGGCCGGTGCGGCTTGCTTACTGACCAAGCGCTCGCGCACCTTCGTCCACTGGTTGGGCTGCGCACTTTGAACCTGGAGGGGCTAGATTTCACTGACGCCGGTCTGCTCTACCTCGCACGGATGGTCGTGCTAGCCAGTCTGGACCTGAGCTGGACACCGATCACGGACCAAGGGGTCGGTAGACTGCGGGGCCTGAAAGGTCTCCAGGCACTCAGCCTAGCGGGGACGCAGGTTACAGATGCTGGAATGGTTCATCTGGCTGCGCTTCCCGATCTGACCCATCTCGATCTGTCGAGCACATCGATCACGGATTCGGGCTTGCGTAACCTGCGATCTCTGGCCAGCCTCGTCAACCTTGACCTCGAAAGCACCCAGATACGGGATGCCGGCCTGGTGCACCTCAGCGCCATGCCATCGCTGACACGCCTATTCCTGGGTAGGACGGCGATCTCGGACGTTGGACTGGAGCTGCTGGGCCGCATCACGAAACTCGGCGAGATCGACCTGACGCTGTGCCCGGGGGTTACCACCGATGGGATCGAGCTCCTTCGGCGCGAAGGTGTTGTTGTATCATTGTAGACTTCACTATCACACGGATCAGTGAGCATCTTGGAGGCAAGTGTGCGTATTCTAACGGACGGGCAGAGCGTTCAGACAGTCACGTCAAAGATGACGTGCACCGTAGAGGCATACCTCGGTGGTGGCGGACAGGGCGAGGTCTATCGCGCCCTGCTTGACGGCAAGCCGGTGGCCCTTAAGTGGTATTACCCTGCCCAGGCCACGCCGGAACAGCGCGCCGGGCTAGAGGTGCTCGTCAAGAAGGGGCCGCCTACCAATAGGTTCCTATGGCCTATGGAGCTGACCGAAGCACCTGAGGTGCCCGGTTTCGGCTATGTGATGCCGCTCCGGTCGCCGCAGTACAAGAGCATCGTAGATTTGATGAAGCGGCGAGCTGAGCCGTCCTTCCGCGCCCTGGCAACGGCTGGTCTGCAGCTGGCCGATAGCTTCCTTGATCTCCATTCCATGGGGCTCTGCTACCGGGACATCTCCTTCGGCAACGTCTTCTTCGATCCAGACACAGGTGAGGTTCTCATCTGCGACAACGACAACGTGGCGGTGGACGGCAAGGGGGAAGCCGGTGTACTTGGCACGCCGCGCTTTATGGCGCCAGAGATCGTCCGTGGGGAAGCCCTACCAAGCAGCCGCACCGATCTTTACTCTCTTGCGGTGCTGCTCTTCTACATGCTGATGGTTCATCACCCCCTTGAAGGCAGACGCGAAACCGAGATCAAGTGTCTTGATCTGCCCGCTATGAACCGGCTGTACGGCACAGATCCGCTCTTCATCTACGACCCTCAAGATGACTCAAATCGACCCGTCCCAGGGTTCCACGACAATGCACTCGCGTTCTGGCCTCTGTACCCGCAGTTCATACGTGACCTCTTCATCGAGGCGTTCACTGATGGACTGCAGGATCCGGTCAACGGTCGCGTCAGGGAAAGCGAATGGCGTGCTGCGATGGTGCAGCTACGTGACAGCATCTACTACTGCAGCCACTGCGGGCTGGAGAACTTCTACGATGTTGCGGCGTTGCGCCAGAACGGCGGAGCTACCGGATCGTGCTGGTCCTGCAATAGCGACCTGACCCTCCCGCCGCGCATCCGGATAGATGACGCCATCGTGATGCTAAACCACAACACGCGTCTATACCCCCACCACGTGGATGACAGTCGTATCTACGATTTCTCGAAGCCCGTCGCAGAGATCGCGCAGCACCCACGGAATCCCCAGATCTGGGGGTTGCGCAACGTCAGTGATGAGAAGTGGACAGCGACCAGCGACGGTGGTCAGAGCTTCATGGATGTGCCGCCCGGCAGAAGCGTCACCCTTGCCGTGGGCACGAAGATCAACTTCGGCAAACGTGAGGGTGAGATCCGCATCTAGACGAGGATGCCGGACCCGCCTCGCCGCCCTGCGAGTGGGTCCGGTGTCTGTTTTGGCTCTCCGGCGACCCAATCACAAGCCAAACCCTCTACATTTCCCGTGGTTGTTTCGCGTAGTCATAACAGCAACTCGCCGAGCGCACCTCTTGTCAGGCCCAGAGCCGAACATAGCCTATGCGAAAAGCGTTCTCTCCTGTATAGTAACCATCAACTGACTTAGCTGTGTCAAGGGGGCTCCCATGTCGTTGATCGCTCGCACTACGCGTCGGTTCAGGTACTCTATGTTTGCCGCGCTGTATGTGGTCCAGGGCGTGGGCCTGGCCTACTTCCGGAACTTCCAGAAGCCGTATCTGGACGGCGTTGGCATCGATGCTGACACCATTGGGGGCCTAACACTCATCCTGCAATTACCCTTCATCCTCAAGATCTTCATCGGGATGCTTAGCGATCGCGTGAGCCTGCTGGGACTGGGCCATCGTAAGCCGTACATTGTGTTGGGGTTACTCCTGGCGGCTGTCGCTTTCGGGGCGACGACCTTCGTACCGCCCAATGCCAACTTCCTTCTCTTTGCTGGACTGATCACACTGGGGAGCTTCAGTGTCACGCTTTTCGATTCCGCGGCTGACGGGTTAGCGATTGACATCACGCCGAAACCCGAACAGGGTCGGGTTCAGGGGGTGATGGTCGCGGGAAGGGCCGGGGCCTTTATCCTCCTGTCCCTTGTCTTTGGGACACTGGTCCAACGCTTTGGCTATCCGTTGGTCTTCTCGACCATCGGTTTTGTGATGTTGGTACCTTTGATGTGGGTTGTCGCGCTGCCAGA
>JAFGNI010000178.1 GCA_016927095.1 Anaerolineae bacterium
ACTCCCTTCACATCGGAAAGTCAGAGTAGTGCGTTTGCTCTCCTCTCCGTTTGATGTATGATAGATAAGGTATCAGAATACAGAAATGACCCACAACATGACGTACAAACCAGTCAAGATCGGAGGCTAGCCATGAGCTATATTGAAGACATTCTGGCACGCGAGATTCTCGATTCGCGCGGAAACCCCACCATTGAGGTCGACGTCACCGTGGTTGACGGCAGCACGGGGCGCGCGGCTGTTCCCTCTGGCGCTTCCACCGGCGTACACGAGGCGCTTGAGCTCCGCGATGGTGACAAAGACCGCTACAGCGGCAAAGGCGTGATGAAGGCGGTTGACAATGTCAACGACATCATTGCCGAGGAGCTGATTGGCTGGGACGTCACCGACCAGAAGGGCGTCGATGATCTGATGCTCGAGCTCGACGGCACCCCCAACAAGTCCAAACTCGGTGCCAACGCTATCCTGGGTGTCTCGCTTGCCGTTGCCAAGGCCGCCGCCGCATACGTAGGCCTCCCACTCTACCGGTACATCGGCGGCACCTATGCCCACATGCTACCCGTACCGCAGATGAACATCCTCAATGGCGGCAAGCACGCTGTGGATGGTCCTGATCTTCAGGAATTCATGGCGATGCCCATTGGAGCTCCGAGCTTCGCCGAAGCACTGCGGTGGGGCGCAGAGACATACCATGCCTTGAGGGCTGTGCTCAAAGGCAAGGGCTATGGTGTGGGTGTTGGGGATGAAGGCGGCTTCGCACCCAGCCTCAAGACCAACGAGGAGGCCATCGAGGTGATCCTGGAGGCGATCCAGCGTGCCGGCTACACCCCTGGTGAGGATATCTGGATCGCGATGGATCCTGCGGCCTCTGAGATTTTCCAGGACGGCAAGTACCACCTCAAGAAAGAAGGGCGCGTCCTCTCTAGCGAGGAGATTGTCGACTTCTACGCCAATTGGGTCGAGAAGTACCCCATCGTGAGCATTGAGGACGGTCTGGCTGAAGATGACTGGGCGGGCTTCAGCCTTATGGTCGAACGGCTGGGTGACCGGCTGCAAATCGTCGGCGACGACCTGCTGGTTACAAACACAGAGCGCATTGCCCGGGCCATCGAGGAGAAAGCAGTCAACTCCGTGTTGATCAAGCTCAATCAGATCGGATCGCTGACCGAAACCTGTGCAGCAGTCGCCATGGCGCACAAGCACGGCTTCACGACTGTGACCTCGCACCGCTCCGGTGAGACCGAGGACGCCACGATCGCGGATCTGGCAGTGGCGCTCAACACAGGCCAGATCAAGACGGGTGCTCCGGCACGATCTGACCGGGTTGCCAAGTACAATCAGCTACTGCGCATCGAGGAAGAGCTTGGGCCACAGGGCGTCTACGCAGGCCGCAACGCCTTCCCCAACATCAAGTTCTAGCGATCCACTCAGAAGGTCTATCGCAGCACCACAGCGCGGGGGCTCCAACAAGCCCCCGCGTTCTGCTTCGTCCTCTGGCCCGCCCACTCGCCAATCAGCTGGGGTGAGTGACCACCTTGAAAGCCGGCGGCTGCTCCAGATGGCGCTTGACGGCGCAGAGCTCGGCTGACTTGATCAGGGCCGCCCGATACTTGTCGGGAAATCCTTCCGGCAGATCGATATGCAGCGCCACCTCCTTCACCATATGGGTTGCTGCATCGAACTCGACATGCTCACGGATCTGCATACCGGCGGTGGGTAGTCCGCGCTGCTGGCAGAAACTGAGGACGTAGATACCGGCGCAGGTGCCCAGGGAAGCCAGGAACAGCATGAAGGGCGTCGGCGCTGAGCCCTGACCGCCACCTTGAGGTGGCTGATCTGTGTTGATGACGATGTCACCAACACTGGCATCCACGCATGCGCCACCGGGGAAGCTTATGACCATTTCCATCGCGATCGATTCCTCTCCAACTTGATAGGAGTAAATGCGGGTATTGTAGCAGAGGCCAGGATAGACGTAAATCGAGTGTTCAGGCCAGAAGGGAAGCCCTAGGCCGCCTGGGGCGACCAGAACGTGAGCTGTCGAGGCGCCTGGTGACCGTCCAGCAGCACGAAGGGCGCAGCCCGGCCCACCTGTATCCCCAGCTGCCGCAGGTGACTCAGGTCGCGCAGAGTCCCCTGTCGCCGAGCTGACAGAATCCGGTCCGCCGTCGTCGGACCGATTCCTGGGATGCGCAGGAGCTGTCTGCGATCGGCTGTGTTCACCTCAATAGGGGATTCCACGAGATGAGACCGTGCCCAGGCCAACTTGGGATCTACATCCAGCGGCAGGCTGCCGTTGCCATCAAAGGGTAGCTCCTCAACGTCGAAGTCGTAGTCGCGCAGCAAGAACGAGGCCTGGTACAACCGGTGCTCGCGCTTGATGTCGATGGGAGGCTGACCTTCCAGCGGCGTGTCTGGCACAGGGCTGAACCCGCTGAAGTAGGTCCTTGCCAGGCCAAGCTGGCGATACAGATAGGCCGAGGTCAGCAGCAGTTCGAGGTCAGTCTCACCCACCGCGCCGACCACGAACTGCGTCGATAGACTGGGACGTCTACCGTCCATTGAGCTCCGCAGACGGTGAGCCCATCGGAGGCGCGCCAACAACTGCTCGGAGAACTCTTTGCGCGGCGCCAGATCCGAGAGCCGAGCCTGATTCGGTGCCTCCAGATTGATCGAGACGCGATCAGCCCATCGCAGTGTCTCGGCGATCTGATCGTACTCCGCACCAGGCATGATCTTGACGTGCAGGAAACCGGGAAAACGATACTTGCGGCGCAGTATCTCAGCAGTGGCAATGATCTTGTCCTGAGTCCGCGGCCCACCGCCCACCACCCCAGAGCTCAGAAATACACCCTTGACAAGACCCTGCCGCCACAGCTGGTAGCTGAGTTCAGCCAGCTCATCCGGTACAAATGTTGCCCGGGGGATGTCCCGTCCTGAGCGAAAAGCGCAATACCGGCAGTCGTTCTCACAGACTGAGGACACAAGCGTCTTCAGCATCGGTACACGCCGCCCACCGGGCAGGGTTGCGTGGGATATGCAGCGTGAAAGCTCCTTGGGCGGCGGTGGCCCCGCCGTCTTCTGGCCCATGAGACCGACGTCCTCAGCCGGCTCAAAGCGGGCCGCAGGGCCCAGTATTCTCAGTTTGGCGCTCGCGTCCATCATACTCTCATTATACGAACAAATGTTCTGATAGTCAAGGTGCTTCGACGCCTCTTCAGAGCCTTTTCCTGCAGGCTTCACCTCACGCCGAGATCGGCTCCGGTGATGCCGCGGCTCGGGGCTATCGCATTTCACCTCAAGTCAGCCAGAGATGTCATTCTTCGCTGGCACAGTTTGTCGACAGGAATCAGAGCGGGACCCGCTCAGAATGACAGGTAGCCCTTGTTGGGGTTCAAATGCGATAGCCCTGTGCTTCGGCTTTGTCTGTACCTTGTTTGCTGTAGAATAGAGCACAGCTAGAGTGACAGCGAAGGGGGTGATACGATGCGATTCGTAATTGTAGGGGGCGGCGTTGCCGGCATCACTGCTGCGATGGATCTGGCAAGACGGAAAGTGGGAGAAGT
>JAFGNI010000179.1 GCA_016927095.1 Anaerolineae bacterium
ATAGAGGGTGTCGTCGAAGACGGCGAGGCTGTCCACGCGATCGGCCAGCCAGAGGCCACCCTGCGCACGGGCGTCGCCAAAGGGGAGACCATTCAGGGCGGCGACCTCCTCCCAATCCTCCTGGGCAGAGGGATCGCGCACGCCGGGCTTGGTGCGCCAGAGGCGCGCGCCCAAGACGTCATCGGCCTCCATGCCAAGGTAGAGCCGATCGTGAAAGACGACGACCTCGGTGGCATCCTCGCTGACGTAGAGGGAGGAGGCGCCCTCGCCGAGGCCGAAGGCCGGCGCGTTGACGGGGATCCACGGCAGGCAGGGGCCGGGGGATTGAGCGGCAACCCAGGTCGCAGTGAGGTGCAGGAGGACAAGGGCGCCCAGGATGCCCCAGAGACAGCGGATGTAGACGTGCCACTTCCTCATGGACAGCCCTCCGTGGTCGTGAGGGAAGGGGCTAGCCCGACCGGCAATTAGAGCTCCGGCCCAGTCACCTCAAGCGGACGCGCAAAGAGATCGTCGCCCAGGCCCAACGCGACCTCCACCGCGGCGGTGTTCACCTGGGCGTAGGCCGGGCTGAGCTGCCCGGCGGCGGCAAGGAGGGCCTCGGCGCTCAGGTAGCCCCGCGCCGCCATGCCTGCCGCGACAAAGGCCAACGAGCGGCCGGCAGCGGGTACATCTTGGAGCGCGCCCATCCGGAGCACGCGGACGGTGGCGGCGGTGGTCACCGCATCGACCAGCTCGGGTAGGACGAAGACAACCTGGTCGGGACGCATCTGGCGCGCTGTGTCCGCCACTTTGGCCCAGCCCTCAGCAGAGAGCACGAAGAGCACATCGGGCACCGAAGTATCTCCATAGTCGATGGCCTCCGGGGAGAGGACCAGCTCGCTGAGGCTGTGGCCGGCGCGCACGGTCACGGGGTAGTCGTCACGCTGCGCCGTCCAGAGGCCCGAGAGGGTCGCCGCGGTGCCGATCAGGTGACCGGCGGCACGGACGTGCATCCCGGCGGCGCCGGCGATGACCATGGCGCAGGGACGGTCGAGGTGGTGCGCAAAGCGGACCGCCAGCGGCGCCGCGAGGGTGGCCAGCAGCCTGTCATCCGACCGTGACGCGCGCTGCTCGCGCCAGAGCTCGCGCAGCGCTGCCGTCGCCTCAGGGCGACTCGCGGTCGGGAAGCGCCCGGAGGCGAAGCCCAGGTCGTCCATCGTCTGCTGCAGGGCGCGAGGGCTCACGCGGTTGGTGGCTGCGTAGTAGGCGACGCAGAGCTCCCAGATATCGAGCAGGGCAAAGCCATCGTGCGCTAAGGCTGCCGCTATCTGCGCGTCCAGGTCGGGCGCGAAGGCGGTGCCCCGCCAGACGAAGGTGGCCCCGTTGACCGCCACGGTCTGGGCGATATCGAGGGGGACATCGGGGTTGCCCCAGGGCGTCGTCGCCGTCTTCTGATCAGGGGGCGTGGTCACGCTGTGCTCGCCGCCGGTCATGCCGAAGTTGAGGTTGTTCAGCACCAGGGTGGTGACGCCGATGTTGCGGCGGGCGGCGCTGACCAGGTGGGCGCAGCCGATGCCACACCCGCCGTCGCCGATGAGGTTGATGACGTGCAGCTCGGGCTGCGCCAGCTTGATGCCAGTGGCGTAGGTGAGGCTGCGCCCGTGGAGCCCGTGGAAGGCGCTGGTGATGAAGTATTGGTCGGAGAGCCCGACGCAGCCGATGTCACTGACGATGACGGTCTCAGCGGGGTCCCATTGCAGACGGACCAGCGCGCGATCCAGGGCGTCAAGGACGAGACGGTGGCTGCAGCCGGGGCAGAAGCCGTAGGGACGGTCGTTGCGGTAGGTGGTCAGGGCGGGCATAGGGCTTTCGAGAGAGAAACAGCCTCGCGCAAAGAACGCGGCGGGCGCAAAGGGAGGACGGAGTTCGTGGCTTGTCCGGAGCGACAGGCGCTGTCCCGGCGATTCCGGAGCGACGGATCCGTGATCCGTCGCGAACGGTGTGAGGGACTTGTGGCTGGCGATTGGAATATGCCGGTCATCGGTCGGTGGCAAGCGGGTTGGCGGGGGCGATGGCAGCGGCATTGGCCTGGTGGGCTGCGTCGCGAAGTTGGCGGCGACGGAGAAGGCGCTGCATGCGTTCGTAGCGGCTGCGGTTGAGCGGGTAGAACCAGGTCACGACCATCAGCGCCAGCAACATCAGCGAGGCGAACGGACCGATCAGGACGCGAATGCCGGTGAGAACGGCTTCGGGCTGCATGAAGACTGTCGCCGACGCGGGCGGCGTCTTGTAGCCCATCCATCCCAGGACCTGGAGGGTCACGAAGATGGCGAAGGCGGTCGTGAGCTTGCGGATGAAGTTCTTGGTCCCGAAGTAGATACCCTCGTGCCGCTCGCCGGTCTGCAGTTCCTCCCAGTCGATCACGTCGGGGAAGATGGCGTCCGGCAGGAGGTGCGCGGCGGAGTAGCTGAAGCCCATCAGGGTCGCCAGCGCCAACGCCAGCCCGATCCGCAGGGGAGGCAGCATGAAGACAGCCATCATGATAACGATCCAGAAGGCGATGGCGATAAGGTAAGCCTTCCGTTTGCCGATCTTCTGAGCCAGCCATGACCAGAACGGCAAGATGGGCACGGCGACCAGGGCCATGGCGCCCAGCGCCACGGATTCGAGGGGCATGCCAATGCCGGGGACGGTGAAGAGGAGATCGCCTTGCGCCACCCAATAGACGATGAAGAAGGGCAGCACGGTGCTGATCAGGTCGAAGGTGACCCAGTTGAGCATGTAGAGCGCTGTGGCATAGCGGAAGGGAACGTTGCGCCACGCCTTCTTGAGTGTGGTGCGCAGTGTGATCATCTCGGGCGCCACGGTGACGTGTTCGCGCTCCCGCACCACGAAGAAGATCGCCAGGTAGGGGATCGCGGAGGTCACGCCGAAGAGGGCGGCAGCGAGCATATACCCTTGCTGCTGGGTCCCGCCGCGGGCGACGATGGCATCGACGATCATCGGCGCGGCTACGCCGGCTGCCAGCGAGGCCAAGAAGTTGAAGAACATCCGGTAGCTGGCCAACGAGGTGCGCTCATCGTAGTCGGAGGTCATCTCGGGTGTCAGCGCTTGGAAAGGCACGATGACGAGGGTCTGCAGCGTGTCGCTCACCGCGTAGGCCAGCAACACGTGGATCATCAGCAGGATCTGGCTCTTCCACGGTGGCGCCCACCACAGGATCAGAAAAGCCAGGGCGTAGGGGATAGCGAAGACCAGCAGGAAGGGGCGCCGGCGCCCCCAGCGGGTCCGCACCTTGTCGCTCCATACGCCCACGAGGGGGTCGTTGACGGCATCCCAGATCACGCCGACGAAGGCGCCGAAGGAGGCCAGCCGGGGCTCCAATCCCACTACGTCGGTGAGGAAGATGGCATAGAAGATCATGCGCAGGGTGTTGAAGGAGGCCATCCCCCAGTCCCCCGTCCCATAGATGATCTTGGTAAGGCGCGGCACGCGCTCTGATGGCTCTGTCATCGGCTAACTCCGGTTCTCACGAATATGGGTGCTCTGATGCATGGTCGATGCCCGTAGGGGTACCCCTTGTGGGTGCCCTCCGGCTCCGGTCACCCAGCGATCCGCGGGCAGTGGGCAGGGACAAGCCCTGCCCCTACTATGGGTGCTCTGATGTACCGTCGATGCCCGTAGGGGTACCCCTTGTGGGTGCCCTCCGGCTCCGGTCACGCAGCGATCCGCGGGCAGTGGGCAGGGACAAGCCCTGCCCCTACAGGTAGCGCGCTCCGGCTGCCACATATAACGTCGCTAGACCGGCAGACGGTAGACGCGATGAAACTTGTGCCAGTGGCAGCCTAGCATGTTCATATCGCCCAGGCTCTTGACGTTGGTCTCCATCGCCTGGACGAACTCGATATGGCTCGCGCCCCGCGAGCGGAGCGTGTCGTTGAGCGCGACATAGAGCAGCGCGCTGGCGCCCATCCCCTGGTGCTGCGGCAAGAGGCCGACGCCATTGCCCATCAGCTTGTCCGTCGTCTTGAGCGCGATCAGGAAACGGATCCAGCCGAAGGGCCAGAGACGGCCCTTGGTGGCCCGGAGCGTATCGGCGAGGTCGGGGAAGACGAAGGCGAAGCCCGCGATGTCGTCGCCTTTCATCACCACCTTGAGCAGCTTGGGGTCGGAGACCAGCAGGAGCTGATCGCCGATCATCTCCACCTCGGCGCGGTCGATGGGGTAGTAGCCCCAGACGTCGACGAAGGCCTCGTTGTTCACCTTCTGGATCCGCGGGATCCATGCACGCAGCTCGCGCTTGGAGGAGAAAGACTTCACCCAGAAACCCCGGCGCTCCTTGATGCGCTCCGCGAGGCGGAAGAGCCGTTCGGGCAACTCGTCCTCGGCGGTCATGTAGCCGGTGTAGTAATCAAGCTCCTTCTCTGCCCCGATCTGTTCCAGGAGGGTGGCGTAGTAAGGGAAGTTGTAGGGAATGGTCATCGTCGCCGGGTATTCAAACCCCTCGATCAGGACACCGTACGGGTCGGAGCGCACCATCCCCTTGGGCCCCTTGAGGACCTGCAGCCCTCGTTCGCGCGCCCAGTCGCGGGCGGCGTCAAAGAGGTCCTCGACGACGCGCACGTCATCGACGGTATCGAAGTAGTAGAAGAAGGCGACCTTGCCCTGGATGTGGTCATTGTAACGGCGGTGGTTGAGGACCGCGATCCGGCCCAGCACGTCATCCCCCTCCTCGACCAGGAAGAAGGCGGCCTCGGAGTGATTGTAGTAGGGATGGCGCCGGCGGTTGAGCGCCAGGCGCATACTGGGCATCACCGGCGGCACCCACGCCGGTGTGTCGCGGTAGAGCTCAAAAGGAAATTGGAGGAACTTCCGGACGTCGCTGCGGCGCTCGGTATCTACTTCGTAGATTCTCACAGTGGTCACTCCGTGAAGAACCCGACCGCCAACACCCCCGGCCCAGCATGGGTGACGACCGCAGGTGGCACAGCCAAGACATCCACGTGCGCCAGGGAGAGCGCGTCTTTGAAGTAGGCGACCAGGGCGTCAGCCTCGTCCTC
>JAFGNI010000180.1 GCA_016927095.1 Anaerolineae bacterium
GGGCGTGTCCACGACGCGCCGGCTGTCCACCGAAGCCGCGCGCCGTCATCGCCTCCGCTAGCTGAAGTGCCCGCTCCAGGCCACCGATAAGGACCGGCAGGAACAACGGCAGCCAATCGCGCCAGCCGCGCATCTTGTGACCGCGAATCGCCTGTGCCTCGCGCACCTGCTGAAACTGGAGGACGGTGTTGGGCACGAAGGTCACGGCAATCGCCGAGACCACCGCGACCGGATAGAACGCCCGGGGGACATAGGCGATCAGGTCCCGGATCGAAATCGCCAAGTTCAGCACCGCGAAGGCCGCGAAGAGGGTGACCAAGAGGAGACCGTTGATAGCCCCGTAGACCAGGGCTTCCGCCGTGAAAGCGCCGCCAAGCAACGGGAGGCGCGAAGGCAGTCGAAACAGAACGGTCTCTCCTGCGTGGCTGGTAAGCAGGTTGAACGCTGCCCCGGCTGGGATGGCGAAGAGGGCCAAGCGGAGCGGGGAGACCGGCAACGTCCGGCCCAGCGCAGCGCCTCCGAGAGCGGCGCGTCCCGGTCCCTCCTGCTGCACCGAGCGCTCCACATCGCGGACCAGCATAAAAATGGCGAAAAGGAGGACGAGGTAGAAGGGATTGCGGGTCAGCAGCGTCGCTGTGGCGCCGGCTCCGACCCAGCAGATCCAAGCCAGAGGATGCATCGTGGCGAGCCCTTCAGGCGGGGGCGCTAGGGCCCCGAGCGCCGCGACAGCAGGAAAAACGCCGCCGCCACCGTACCCAGCACGATGACAAAGGTCACAACCTGCGTCTGCCCGCCACCCGATGGCGGCGCCGCGCTTGGGGCCGCCTCCTCCCCCTCCGGGATAGCTGCCGCTGACGGCCCCGGAGAGCTCGTCGCCGTGGGCGTCGCTGTGCGATCAGAGGTTGCATTCTCGGGGCCTGGCGTGACCGGAACAGCCATAGCGGGCACAGACGCCGCCGGCGTGGGCGAGGGCGTCACCGGCGCGACAGGCGCCGGAGTACCCGTCACCGTGGGCGTTGGCGGCAGCGTGGGCGAGGGCGCCACCGTCTCGACTGCGGTCGGCAGGGGCACGCGCGTGCTTGCCGGCTCCGGAGAGGGCACCGGCGTGCCGGTGGCTGCGGGCGTCGCCGGTTCCTGTGTCGCCATGGGGGCTGTGGCGGGCGCTGTTGCGCCGCAGATGGCATCGAAGCTGACGGCAGGCGGCAATTGGGACACCTCACCCCAGACCCAGGCGTCGACATCCCCGTGGGTCACGGTGCGCCGGGCAGCGCCGATGTTGGCATAGGACCACGCGCCGTCGGGCTGTTGGTGGTAGTAGACCCAGTAGATGCAGGGTGTGCCCGTACACTCACAGAAGCAGGCTGACGCCGGACAGCCCTCGCCGTTCAGCGAGCAGATGGTCTGTCCCAGCGGGCCCGCACTGGAGACGACGGATAGCCCGGAACGCGCCAGCAGGGTAGAACCGGAGATCTCGGGCTCATCGAAGGCGACACAGCGGGTCACCACGCGCCCATCGCCGTGCACCACCACCAGGCCGGCTCGTTGTCCGGCCTTCTGGGCCTGGGCGGGGCTCGAGAGCGCCAAAAGGAGAAGCAGGAGAGGTAGGACGAGCCTTGAGGCTCGACCTACCCCGCGCTGTAGCTTCTTAGTCGGCAGCTTCATCACCTCTGTCCACCCCTTCGACCCTGTGTCACGGACGGATCTGTGTAGCCGCAGCCCTCACCCGGCAAAGCACTGCGGACGGCTCGGTCGGGAACGTGACCGCAAGCGCATCACCTGCGCTGTGAAGGCCGGCTGGGGACGGCGCTGCGGCGCAGGACCGCGCTCAGGCCCAACAGAGCCAGCACGCCAGCCAAAAGAGCCACTGTGGGCAGCGCGCCCTCGAGCCCCGAGGCGGGAAGCAACGGTGCCGTCGCACCTGCGCCGGCTTCAGGCGTTCGGGATGCCCCCACCTGCGGCAGCGTCGTCAGCGACATCCCCTCGGCGGCCTGGACGGCCTGCGCCGTCGCCAGCATGTTGACGCCGGGCACAGCAGCCTGCCACTGGTATCCCCCGGAGGCCTCGTCCCAGAGAGCTTGCAGGGCGCCCAGGGGATCGGTCCCGTTGGTCGCCCAGTTGCCCAGGGATTCGCCGACTGCGTCGAGCGCCTGCAGCACCACAGCCGTCGAGTTGGCGTCGGTCTCGGTGCCCCAGGCGGAGGGCTTCTGGTAGGGGAAGCCACCATCGGCGTTCTGCATGCGGCGCAGGTAAGGCAGCGCGCCCGCCGCAGCACCGGTATCGCCGACGGCGACCAGCGCCTGCATCACCAGGGCGGTCGTGTTGGTATCAGCCGTCGCCGGCGCGGTGCCACCAAAGAGGGCCCACCCACCGTCGTCGGTGAACTGTGTCATCATCAGCGTCACAGCCGAGGCCGGCACGGGCTCCCCGGCGTTGTGTAGCGCCAGGACGGCGTAGGCATGCTTAAAAAGGGTGTCGCCAAACTGCCCTGTCGCCGTATCCTGCCCCGCGAGGACCTGCGAGACGAGGTTCATGCCGCCGAACGTGCGCGGATCCTGGCCTGTGGCTGTGGCGATGAAGATAGCCTTGCTCAGATTCCCGACATCGCTCACCTGACCCGCGGCGACCTGGGAAGCGACGTAATCCAGGGGCGTCCGCCCCGCGGATGTCACCCAGGTGCTCACATCCTGCCCGGCGGCAACCGCCGCCAGGATCACCTCAGCGGTGGTCCCGAAATCGGAGCCCTCCGCAACCCCGGAGGAGAACCCACCGTCAGGCTCTTGTGCTGCGCGCAACCAGGCGATCGCCGCCTCGGTTTGGGGGAAATCTGCGGCCAACAGAGGCAAAACAGCGACCAACGCCACGAGCATCACCGACAAGACTGCTATGACTCTCTTCATCTTCCGATCCTCCAAAGTTCCTTCGTTGGGCTTCAGGACAAAAAGAAAAAGCCTTCCCCCTGCGTTGGGGAAGGCTCTATGACAATGTGGGTGGCGCTCAGGCCCCTGTATTGCCATGTGCCATACCTCTCCGCGGAGGTAGCCGGTA
>JAFGNI010000754.1 GCA_016927095.1 Anaerolineae bacterium
AAGGCGCAGCGGAGGCAAAGCAATGGCTCGCATAGAACTGCCCAAAGAACGAATCGCCGAGTTCTGCAAGCAGCGGCACATACGGCGCCTAGCCGTCTTCGGTTCCGCGCTGCGCGGCGACTTCCGGCCCGACAGCGACGTCGATATCCTCGTCGAGTTTGAGCAAGATCACGTCCCAGGCCTTCTCGGCATCGCGCGTTTGGAACGAGAGCTGTCAGTCATCCTAGAGGGGCGCGATGTTGACCTTCGCACGCCGGAGGACCTGAGCCGCTACTTCCGCGACACGGTGGTTGAAGAAGCGGAGGTCCAATATGCGGAGGGATGACGCGATCCGGCTACGGCATATGCTTGATGCAAATGCTACCGCCGCCGACTGCTATGTCAGGGATGGCGATCCCGGATGGTGTTGGGCCGAAAGCGCGACTAGCTTGGTTCTGAATCCTGTGGGTGCGCTTGTCGGCGACGAAGTCCTCTACGGTCATGCCTAGCACGAACGCTTGGGCGCTTTGTGCAGCGTCGAGCATGTCCTCAGGTAGTCGATGTAGGTGCGATCAGGACGAGATGTCATATGGCGATCACTTCATTGAGAATATGCTCACCGATATGAGGCCGAAGGGCGCGTTTCTCCACGAGATCTACCTTGACACCTAGAGCATCGCTCAGCTCATTCTCCAGGCGCACGAAGTCGAAGAGAGAAAGAGGGCGATCATCGAACTCGACCAGAATATCGAGATCGCTGCGGTGTCCCTGCTCGCCGCGAACGTAGGATCCGAAAATGCCCAAAGACTGGACGCCATAGCGTGCACGTAGCTCGGGCAGCAGTGCCCGCAACTGATCTAGCAACTTAGGCAGCGTGCTCTCGGACATGCCGGCTCCTCGGTGACCTATCCGTTCTCGATGCTTACCCTCATTGTGGGACGGATAGCGCCTGCGGCAACCGTTGTCTCCTGCCAGGGTGATCGCCTTTGTGCCCATGGCCCCCGCCGGCGCTTGCGGCGGATCCCTATCCGCCGTCCCCCACCCCGCCGGATCACGCCCCTGGGCCTAGCGGCCCAGACGTCGATCCGGCTCGAACCTGAGACAGCGCCCCGCCAGCGCTTCTCGATCTGCCTATGTTACCGGATCTGACGGCTGTCGGAGGCGACGTTGGGGCGTGGCGATCGCCGCGGTGGGCTGTGTGGCCCTGTCAGTTCATGGGCCTTTGCGAGGCCGGGCACTCTGCCCATGTCAGGGAGCGCGCCTCGCACCGGTTCAGGCGCCAGGCCAGCACCGCGCCTAAACCGATAAAGGCCGCGGTCAGCCCGAAGATGGTCGCGAACGACCAGACCTGCAGGAGCGTGCCCGCGACCATCGGCAGGAATGCTGCGGGCAGCATCAACCATGTGCTCAGCGCCGAATAGGTAGGGCGCTCGCCGGGAGGCGCGATCTCCAGCAAGACACTCGAGAAGCCCACCGTGCGCCCGTTGAGGGTCGCCCCGAAGAGCAAGAATACGGGTAACAGCCCCATCCACCCCATCGTGCCCAGGCCGATGGCGAGCAGCGGGGTCAGCGCTGACACGGTCGCACAGACCGTCAGCATCCGCCAGCTCCCGTAGCGGTCGACCAGATGCGCCCAGAGCAGGTTAGCCGGCGCGCCGCCTAGGACCTGGAACAGGGTGAAAAGCCCCACCGCTTCGGCGGGGGCGTCCAGTTTCTGGCTGGCATAGACCACGTAGAAGGGACCGGCCATCAGGCTGAACGCGGTCAGCATCTGTACCGCGATGAAGAGCTTCATGCGACCGGCGGCTTTCCAGAGCCGGTGGGCGTAGTCCCGCCACCCCAAGATCTGCGCGCTTTTCCCGTCACCGGCCGGCTCGCGGATCATCCAGACGCCGAATGAGGCGATGAACAGAGCAACTGCGGCCAAACCGAAGAGCAGCGCATAGGCGTTCGGGTAGGCCATCTCCCTGAGGACCTGACGTGACAGCATCGCAGCGCCGACCGCCAGCGGGCCGGAGAGCAGTTGGCGCCCTCCGAAGAAGGCCCCCCGCCGGTCGGCGGGAATCACCTTGCCGATGATGTCGGTGTAGGGCACACCCCCGATCCCACCACCTATCGAGAAGACCGCCAGCAACCCGACCAGCGCCCAGGTCAGCAGTTGGGGCCGGGACGAACCGATAGCCACGATCATCCAGGCCAACAGCCCCCAACTGAGCACTCGGAGATAGACGGCGAGCAACAGGAAGGGTTTCTTGCGCGGGCGCGGCTGAATCCAGCGCGCGAAGAACAACTGTGGCAGCGCCGTCGCCACCGAAAGCACCGTCGAAAGCCCGCCCACCCACACCGTCGAACCCGTCAGCGCCACGATGAACGCGGCGACGACGGTGGTCGGCTGGGTCAGCGCCGTCCCCAACGCCAGAAACGCGCCGTGCCAGATGCCGCCGAAAAACGAACGCTTTGTGCTCGCCTCTGCGCCGACTGCTGCGACCGTCTCATCCTCTTGCACGCGCACCTGTCCCCTCGTCACCCCACTATTGACAATTGGTTAATAGACATTCTACTGCTCGTGGGGTATGGGACAAGGGCGTCACGCCCTTGGGCGCGAAGGATGTCTATCCGCCGCCCCCCGCTACCAGCCGCGCGTAATTCCCCTCCAAGAACGCCAGCTTTTCCGCCGGCGTCTCCCCGTCCAGGCCCGCCTCGTAGTGGAACGGCCCCGGGAAGCCCACGTCCCGCAGCGCCGCCATAAAGGCGCCCCAATCGATCACACCCCGGCCCGGGGGCCAATGCTTCTCATCGACCCCGTCGTAATCCGAGCAGTGCAGCGCGATCAGCCGTGGTCCGAACGTGCGGACCGCCTCCGGCAGCGCGGCGAAGTCCCCCATCAGGTGGTTCGTATCGAGGCAGACACCCACCGTGTCGCCCTCCGCGACCGCCACCAGCGCCAGCAGCTCGTCGACCGAGTGGCCCAAGCAGGTGCGCGGCAGCCACTCCAGCGCGATCCTCTCGCCGGCCCGCTCCGCCATCGCCGCAATCGTCCGCACGCTGCCCTTGGCCAGGTCCATCCGCGCCCCACGCGCGTCGTCAGCGATTGGCTCCGAACTCGGGTGCACCACCACGATCTCGGCCCCCACCCCCTGCGCCAGCGCCAACGCCGCGCCGACCGCCGCGATCCCCGCGTCCCGGACCGCGGGATCGGGCGACGAGAGGTCCAGCTCGGCGCCGAAGGCGGCGTGGACCGTGCGCGGGGCCACCCCCGCCGCGGCCAGCCGCCGGCGCATCTCGGCGACGGCGCCCTCGCCCTTCTCGAAGGTCGGCGCCCACAGCTCCACCGCCCGGACCGGCGACCCGGCCAGCAGGTCGACCGTCTCCGGTCGCTGCGCCGGATCGAGGGTGTGCAGGCTGACGCTCAACGGAAACGCCACAGACATCGTCATCGTCTCTCCTCTCGTTTCGTGTGCCCTTGTCATGCAGATCACCGCCACGGCGCGCCGTTCGGGCCCACAAGACAGAGCTGTCATTCAGAACGGGTCGGGCCGCCATCCTGTTGACCCATCAAGGCCGGTGAAGAAACTTGTCCTGAGCGAAGTCGAATGGATCTCGCGCCCTGAATCGAGTCTGGGCTATCCGCGCAGCCGATGGCGTCGTTTTCGAGGCCGAAACCCGGACGATCGTCGAAGGTCCGGACCACTTAAGTTGCCACCCCGGCCTAGATCCTCTCGCCGGTCAGCTCCTCCACCACGGCCACGGCCGTCTGAAAGGCGGTCTCGATCCCCGGATTGCCGACGGTGGCGCAGGCGATGCGCAGGTTGCTCACGGACGGCAGCCCCTTCACTTTGCGGAGCATGTTCCGCACATCCAGCCGTCGACCGTACACATTGCCGGCCTCCGCGCCCAGTTCCTGGTAGAGATCCCACGGCGTCAGGATCAGCATCGCTCGCAGGGAGGGAGCCAGATCGGAAAAGAGGTGTGCCTGGACGGCTGACAGGATGGCGGCGCCGATCTTCTCTTTGTACGTCGTATAGAAGTCCGGTCCCCGGTCAAACGCGTCCTTGGCCTGGTCGAAGCTACCCGGCACGAACACCGTCAGGGTATCGGGCTGAGATGCGAGACCTTCATATCGCGCACCATTCGCGGATTCTGATCCCACGAACATCATGGTGGGCTTCTGGGTTGCATCCGGCTTTTCGTAGTCAACGGGTTCGGGGAACGCTTGCCACCAGTAGTTCCGCCCTTTGAGTTCGGATAACCGGGGATAGTCGTCCAGCACCATGAAGCAGCCCACCAGGGAGTTGGAAGGTTGGTAGGCATACTGGGTCGTGTCGCAACCGTCGATCAAAGCGCACGTCAT
>JAFGNI010000755.1 GCA_016927095.1 Anaerolineae bacterium
CCGCATCAGATCGCGGTAGGCCGGTTCGTAGAGGGGATCCTCCTGCAACACCCGCTCGGCGACTGCCAAGGCCCCTTGGTCGTCGCCGGCCTCCTCCAGCAGTCTCTGGCGGCGTGTCAGGGCGCGCATGAACCGCCGGGCAAGCACCTCGCGGGCCTCGACCACCCAGTCCTCGTAGAAGCCGGGAAGCAGTTCGCCACGGTAGACCTCATCTATGCCTGACAAGGCAGCGGACTCGGCTTCAGGTTCGTCTTTTGTCGCTGAGCGTTCCGCATGCCGCAATGCTTCCTCGAACTGGATCAAATCGACGACGATCGGGGCCTCGGGTCGCCACCATAGGGTCGAGGACGTACTCTCAATGCAGTCATCGGCGCGGGGCAGGCTCTGCCGCAGATCAAACAGCAGCTTCCGCAGCCGGGGGCGCGTGCGCGACTCCGGCGCGTCGGGCCACAGCACAGCCGCCACATGCTCCCGTGGTTGGGGTGCATCACGGTGGCACAGCAAGTAGGCGAGCAGAAGACGCGGCAGATGGGACAACCCACTCGCCAGCAACTCACCGTCGCGCCGGAGCCCGAAATCACCCAGAACTTGCAGCGTCAGGGTCACTCGTATGCCTCGCCATCTCACTCACACACCAACACCCGCCCGGCAATGGCGCTTCAGGCCCGCTGCCGCGCGCTCGCGCGCAACCGAGAGCGCCGAACATCGCACCTCGCTGAACCGCATCGCCGCGCCGTCGGGCCAAGCGCCCGGGTGGATGATGCGCTCGATGCGACCGGTGACGTAGACGCCGGCCTGGAGATCCGGAGACACCTGGAAGGTGGTCGATCCTGTCGTCCACCAGGCCTCGCCATCAAGGCTGACCAGTGTGCGGACCTCGTCGCCCATCACTTCCAGCCGGAGCCAGACCCGTTCAGGACGCGGAGCCGGCGCCGGTCGGTGATTGCCGTCGACGTCAGGCAGCCGTCCCCGTCCCAGAAGCATGTCCTGACCGGACTTACAGGCCAGCAGCGCCACGTCGCGACTGCCCAGCTCACCCCAGTCGAGCCGCACGAAGTTGTCCGCATCGATCCAGAGCAGCAAGCCACCACTCGCGGGAAGATCCTCGCGTGCCGGCGACGCGATCGCCTGAAGGGCGAAGCCGTCGGCCTCACGAAGACCACCAATGCCGCGTAGCACGCGCGGAGCACTGTGGTTGTTGCCCCAGAGCCCACGACCGTTGGCTGCCATGATCCCAATCTCGAGGCCATCCGCGGTCGCTCCCCCACTGTAGCTGCAGTCACCATAGGGATCGATCCACGCCCACCCCGACGGCAGACCTTGTGGCGCCGGCAGGGTCAACGCGTCAAGCACGCTGTGGTCAGACCCGTTCCATCCTTCTGGTCGAACGGGCTCCAGGTGCCAATAGCCCAGCGCGTTGTAGTTGACGCTGTAGTCCGGCCCGCCCTCCGGGGCAAGGGTTTCCCGGTGGGGATAGCCACGGCAAATGGCCCGGAACTCCTGCGTAGTTGAGGCTGATGCCTCCAGCAGGTGAAGCAGCAGCCCCAAACCCATGTTCGGCGCAATCACGAAAGTCGCACCGATCGGCGTTGGCGTCTCTGGCGCACTGAAGGCAACGGCCTTCCGGAGCTCAGCCATCGCGCGAGCTCGGTCACCCGCCGACAGGTGCAGGCGCGCCAGGGAGACGCAGCTGAGCCATGTGACGACGTCGGCATCTGCAACGCCCCCTGACATCGTCTCCTGAGCCTGGCACAGGTCCGCCTCGGCCTCCCGAACCAACCCCTGACAGAGCCGGATCTGGCCCCTGAGCCAGTATCCCCACCCCAGATTCCAAGCTGCGCCCATCTGTTCGGCAACTCGAACCACGCTATCCACGTGGTCCAGCGCCTGAGTGAGGTCGCCGAGCGATAGAAGCCACAGGGCCGTCATCCACCGCCAGTGACGCGCGGGTTCTGCGTTTTCCGCAGCCCGTAGCATGGACCTTGCCTTCCGGAGCTGCTCTACGGCTTCACGAAGATGTCCTGCTCGGGCCAGAATATCGGACCTACGTTGGTGCATCCATCCTAGGTCGAGACGATCTCCGGCGTCCTTTAGTCTCTCCTCCCACACGTCAACCAAGCGCAGTGCCTCCGAAGTCTGCTTCCAAAGGACCCTGATGGCTATCGCCATCTTGAAAACCGTGGCATAGTCAGGACGATAGGGCAGCCTCGCCACAGCCTCCGCTGCCTGGTACCAGAGCTGGCGAGTCAGGGCATCCGGGATTACCCCGGGGTAAGGATAGTCCATCGGCGTCGTCGGCTGCAACAGCACGATCTCTGCGGGCGCTAGATCACCACTCAGCAGGGCGAGGGCTTCTTGGGTCGCCCTGACCTGAGCCTCGTACTTCGCTTGTGCGAAGAGCGCCAGACCGTACCAGTGATAGAGGCGAGCCAGGGCGCTGGCTGATGAATCAGAACGGGCGCCGGTGTCGATGCCTTCCCGAAGCACCTTCTCGGCATGCCTAGCGTGCTGTTGCTTCAAGAGGACACGCCCAAGACCAAGGTAGGCCTCGACATGAACCTCCCAATCGGCGGACGCTCCCTCGCGGAACAGCGATAGCGCTTGCTCATAGTCTGTGCGGGCCTCATCAAGGGCATAGACCCGCTCGGCAACCGCCCCGGCCCGCAGGTAGTAGTCCGCAGCCTTCACCGCTTCGCCCGACAGGGCGTAATGTCGTGCTATCTGTCCCGCGACGTCGTCCAGCTCCCCGCCATAGACGCTCTCCAGCGCCTCGGCGACACGACCGTGGAGTATGCGCGCCCTGACGCGGCTGAGGCCAGCGTAGGCCACCTGTCGCAGCTTGGCGTGGGTGAAGTCGTAGGCGACGGGCCCGGTCTCTTGGATGATGTGGCGGCGCCAGAGTTCATCCAGCGCGCGGAGAACCGTGTCCTGGTCCTGGTCGCTGGCTGCCACCAATACCGGATAGGCGAAGGCCCGCCCAATGGTCGCCGCGACGCCCACGACCGGCTGCGCTTCATCTGACAGCTGCGCCAGGCGGCCCTCGATCGTCGACTGCACCCGTGGCGGCATACCTTGTGATTCACAGGCAAGGACTACGTCGCGGATCTGTCTTGAAGCTACATCCTCCACCAACCCAGACCGGACCATCTCAACGACAAAGAGGGCATTTCCCTCGGTCTCCGACAGGATGCAGGCAACCACCGCTTCGTCGAGTTCGTGTCCCGCCACCTGGATCGCTAGCGCCACAGTGTCGTCCTCCGCCAGCGGCCCCAGGTGTAGCTCGGTCACAGTCACCAGGCGCCGCAACTCGCGCAGCCAGCCCGCGACCGGGTGGACCGGCAGAACGGCCTCAGAGCGGAGCGTTAGCACCAGCAACAGCCCACGCCCGCTGCCCATTGCCGGATCGTCGGCGCTGCGCAGCAGGTAGTGCACCCACGCCAAGGCGGTGTCATCGGCCCACTGCACGTCGTCTAGCAGCAACACCGTCGGGGCCGCGGTAGCGGCTTGACCGTGTGTCCCCGGCGGGGATGCTTCCCAACTCAACAGAGCCCGCACCAGGGCCTCAAAAAGCCTTTGCTGTCGGCACCGCACCTCGTCCTCTACAGACGGCTCCGGATGTATCGCGTCGGTGCCGACGTCACCCACCTCGGGCAGCAACCGGGCGATCTCATGCAGCCAGACCTCGCCCAGCGGTGGCAAGGGCCGACTGCGCAGCCACTCGACGACCGGCCCAAAGGGTAGTCCACCCTCCGCCTCATAGCAGCGGGCGATAGCCGCAGGGCTGCCCTGGTGCTCAGCCCAGCGCACGAGGTCCTCGGCCAGCCGCGTCTTGCCGATCCCGGCGACGCCACTAATTACCACGACCTGCGACGCACCGCCGGCGCCGGCCCACCAGAGCGCCTCCAGTCGCGCCACCTCGGCCTGCCGGTCGACCAGTCCCGGCACGCCAGCCGGGATCTCCGGCAGCGCTACCTCAGAAACCGGGTGCCTGCGTTCCGCAGCCACCGCGGGCTCGGCCCTGCTCGCTGCATCTCGCCGAAGCAGCTGCTCGTAGACCTCGCGCGTCTCGGCACTGGGTCGGACGCCCAGCTCGCGGCTCAACTCGGTGACACATGTGTGGTAGACCCGCACCGCCGCCGCCCGATTCCCCAACGCAAGGTGCAGCCGCATCAGATCCCGATAGGCCGGCTCGTGGAGCGAGTCGAGCCGCAACAGCTGCTCAGCCACGGCAAGCGCGTCGCGATAGTCGCCCGCCTGCTCCAAGAGGGCCTGTCGCCGGGTCAGCGCCCGCAAAAAACGCTGGCTCAGCGCCTCGCGGGCCGAGAGCACCCAGTCTGCGTAGAGGCTTGGGAACAGCTCGCCCCCGTAGAGCTCGGTCGCGACGGCCAGGGCATCGCGCTCCGCGTCTGCGTCGCCGCGAGCCCCTGCCACGTCAGCCGTATCCAGAGCTTCTTCGAACTGGATGAGATCCACAGCGACCGGCGCCTCAGGCAACCACCAGACCGTCGACGGTGTGCTCTCAATGCAGTCATCGGCCCGCGGTAGGCTCTGCCGCAGATCGTAGAGCACCTTCCGGAGCCGGGCGCGCGTCCGCGACTCCGGCGCGTCGGGCCACAGCATGTAGGCTAGGTGTTGCCGCTGCTGGGGCGCCTCGCGGTGCAGCAGGAGGTAGGCGAGCAGCAGCGTCTCCTGCCTCGAAAATGCCGCTCCCAACGGTTCATCTCCCTGCCACAAGACGACGTCCCCGAGGATTTGGAGGCGCATCGCACCGGCTGGCTCAGCCATCTGCCACCTGCGCGATCTCGTCAAGGATGGTCAGGGCAGCCTGCGCTGCAGCGACTAGGCTTGGCCCGTTCGCCTCTCCTGAGGTTGGCGCGGGCAGTCGGTCAGGGTGCAGCGCCGGACACGACTGCGCTGCCGGGATCAGGACCACGTCACGGAACCAGGCCGACGCTGTCGCCCACGCCGTAGCGGCGGCGACGGTCTCGACCAGCTCCTGGGCGCGACGACAGCGCGCAGCCTGCGACGCTGCCTGGTCTGGCACGACCGAACCGGGTGTTGGTGCTGGCGCCGCCAACAGCGATGCCACGACAAGCAACGCGAGGGCGCACGTGGGCGGGTTCGCGGTCACTACGCTGCTCGCAAGCGCCTCTCGTAGTGGGGCATATGCTTCGGCAGCTCGCCCCTGGCGGTACAGCGCCAGGCTGAGCATCGCCAGGGGAAAGGCCAGAAAGGGCAAGTGCTGCATGCTGCGGTAGTGGTCTGCGCTCTCTTGGAGCAAGGTCACTGCGTCGGACAGCCATCCCTCCGCCAAACCCAAGGCGCCCAGCGAGAGAAGCGCCCAGCCGAGAGCGTACCTATCGTTGTGCTCTCGTGCCTGGTCAGCCGCCGACCGCCCAACCTCCAGCGCCCTATCGTAGCGACCCGACAGCACCATGTGCCACGCCCAGACGGCGTTCACCGTGGCGTCCTGCAGCCCCAGCGTCCCCCAGATGCGATGGCTGGCCTCTGAAGCCGCAAGCGCCTCCTCGTGGCGACCCAGTGCACCGAGTTTGATGGACAGAGCGTGCATCGCTCTGGCCTCCGCGGCGCGGTCGCCGAACTCCCGGCAGATCGCCAGCTGCTCCTCGGCGTGAGCCAATCCTTCCTGAAAGTGACCGGTGAACATCGAGAGGCCGCTGAGGTACTGGTGGGCAGCCGCCACGGACCAGAGATCCCCTAGGGAGCGGGCAACGGCTAGACTCCCTTCATAGGCTTCCATGGCCGCAGCGCTCTGTCCGCGACACCACAGCACCCAGCCAAGCTGCAACAGAACCCGGCTTTCCAACCAACGGTCGCCTACAGCGCGGCTCTCGGCCAGCGCGTCTTCCACGATGCTCTGAAGCCCCCGATCATAGCGTGGCTGAGCGGCAGAGGCCAGGAAGTGAAGCAGCCGCGCCCGCTCGTGACGCAGGTCACCATAGGAAGCCGGCGCATCCCTGAGCGCCGACAAGGCCCGCTGGAGCACGGGTAGCCCGTCCTCGCGCCGCCGGAAGCTGGCCCACCAGGGGACGACGCGCATCCGCGCACGAAAGCGGCGCGCCGCGTCGGCCTCGGAGCGGGGCGCCAACTCGCCCAGCATCGTCAGCGCTGCCCCTGTGGTGCTGAGAGCCTCATCGTAGCGCGCGCGGCGGTCGTAGTAGAGAGAGAGCCCCTCAACGGCGCGTCCCACGGACTCTGCATCACCGGTGACCACCGCGTGATCCCAAGCCGCCCGCGCGTTGCCGATCTCCAGGTCCATCTCAGAGAGAACATCCTTCGCCCTCGGCCCCTTCAGCCCCACTGCCCATGCCTCCAGCGCCGCCACGTAGGTCTCGGTGTGCGCAGCACGAGCCCGAACCGTCGCGACGGCGTCCATCTCCAGCTTCTCCCGGGCGAACTGCCGCAGGAGCTCGTGCATCCGGTAGCGGCCCTCTGACGCAAGCATCAACAGAGACTTGTCCACAAGGGAGCGTAGATCAAACAGGGTGGCCCGTGCCACGGTTTGTGCGCGCTCGTGGGTGAAGCTGTCGCGAAAGACGGACAGCGTCTTGAGGACCATCTGCTCTTCGCGCGCGAGGAGCTGCCATGAGCTCTCAAAGACGGCACGCATGCTGCGGTGCCGCTCCGGCATATCGTACCAGTCCGCCCGCAGGAAATCGATCCCTTCCTGGCCTGTGCCGATGGATCGAGAGCGCGCAGGCACCGCTTCCTGCCCACGCGCAAGCGTCGTCGAGTTGCGGATGCGGGCCCGGATCTCCGGCGGGTCCAACGCAGCCACCCATGAGGCGGCCATCAAGATGCCCAAGGGCACGCCGTCGACAAGGCGACAGATCTCTATCACGTCACCCATAACGTCCGGTCGCACATCGAAGTCGGGCCGTTGGCGCCGGGCGATCATGCTGAAGAGTTCAGCGGCTCCCCCCACCGGGTCGGTCGGTCCCAAGCCGGCCTCCCCCGGCAATGACAGGCTGCCCACCGGGTAGAGACACTCGTCGACTACATTGAGCCGAGCACGCGAGGTGACCAGCACAGCCAGCGCAGGCGCAGCCCTGAGCATCCCCGTGATCTGCGGCGCACTGCTGATCAGGTGCTCGAAGTTGTCGAGGATGAGCAACATCGAACGCGGACGCAGGTAGGCCAGCAATCGCTCCCGCGCGCTGAGATCGTCTGCGTCGGCCCCACGCCGTTCGGGCTGGCCGGCGCCCTGCAGGCCGAGCGTCGCGGCGATGGTCGGGAACAGGCTCTCGCCGGTGCTGACGCCGGCCAGCGGGACGCCAAAGATCCCGTCCACAAAATGACGAGCACCACCATCGCCGGCGGCCATCAGCTGCTCGGCTGCGGCCAAGGCCAACCGCGTTTTGCCAATGCCGCCCGGACCCAGGAGGGTGATCAACCGGCACTGACCACCGACCAGCATCTCACTGAGCTCGGCGATCTCGCGCCTGCGCCCGACGCAGGGCATGGTTGCCGCCGGCAGGTTGCTTGGAATCGCTGCCGGTTTCGGGGCTCGGGGCTCCGGCGGTGCTGGGGGCTCTACTGCCGTGACTGGAGCCTTGCCGGCGCGGATGCGCGCCACCAGCATCTCGGTCTCGGGCTCGGGCTCCGCGCCCAGTTCATCCGCGAGCACGCGCCGGCAGGTCTCGTATTGCGCCAGCGCCGCGTTCCGCTGCCCTGTCATGGCCAGCAAGCGCATCACCTGCCGGTGCGCATCCTCCTGCCAGCGAACAACCTCCAGTTGCTGCCAGGCATAGCGCAGTGCGATCTCGTATTCACCCTGTGCGGCATAACCGTCGGCCAACTGTCTCAGCGCCGCCAACACCAGCCGCTCGGCCCGCTCTCGCTGGATCAGCGCCCATTCCTCAAATCCCGGACAGCCCGGCAGCGAGAAGCCGGCCAAGAAACCTCCGCGGTGGTATGCCACAGCCTGCCCCAGGCGGTCCAGCTCGGTAAGTGCAGCGCGCCCTTCGCGCTCATCCTCACACGCCGGCACCGCTGCGAGGCAACGTTCTAGGGCAGTGAGGTCGAGCCAGACGTCGCTCTCGGGGGCCAGACGGATCGACTGCCGTGTCACCTCCAGGCAGGGAGGGTGATCCCCGGAGCGGTCACCCAGCACCGTGCGCAAGTTGGAGACGGCCTGGCTGAGGCTCTGGCGTGCTCGATGTTGCGGGGACTCTGGCCAGAGGAGACCCGCCAGCGTGTCGCGTGGGTGAGCGCGATCCGATTCCACAAGGAGGTAAATCAGCAGCGCGCGGACCTTGTCGGAGTCGAATCCCACCAGCGGCACATCGTCCAGCGTAGCCTCGAAGCTGCCCAACACGCGGCCCGCCAGTCGCGCCATCTTCCAACCTCCGAAAGTCGTCGCAATCGATTCGCCCACAATCCATGATACAGCCTAAGGCGACCGGCGGCAAACTCATCCCTTGACGATCTCTTGAGAGTACCTTGACGGTAGTCCCGTAGAATAGGGATGATCGGCACAGACGGCAGCAACGCGAAGCGCGGAAAGCGGTGATGAAGATGACACGTCAGCCTATCGTCTACCTAGCTTACTTGCTGCG
>JAFGNI010000015.1 GCA_016927095.1 Anaerolineae bacterium
CCCTCGCTCTGGACGTCGCCGGACCGGTGGCCCATCTTGCCAAGGGCTTCGATAGTGCGCTTCAGGTTGCCGTGGGTGGACTCGCCACTCGAGCGGATCGACGCCACGATGGCGCAGGCATCATGCTCTTCCTCCAGGCTGAAGGGACCTGGTGGCCTTGAGGGCACAGGGAGCATGGGTTGACGGCGGACGGCGTCGGATGCATCACGGGTACTCATCGACCTTTCCTCCTTGCGCGGCGCTGCGTGACGTATCTGCGGAGGCGCCGCGACGTGGCCTTCGGCAATGGCGGAACAGCGCGGCTTTCCCCAAAGCAGAGCTGTGCTACCGAAGGATGGCTGGTTTGGGCGGGAAGTATGCCACGTCCAATCCGGCTGTCAAGCGCTTGCCCTGGAAACGAACTCGGCTATGATTGCGGGTTTATCACGGGTTGCCGGGCCATCGGATGCTGCGGTGACCGCCTCCACACCAGCCAAGGAGAAGAGACGTGTCTGAGGAACTGAATCCGTTTGAGATTGCACAGAAGCAGCTTGATGCTGCTGCGGCAATCATGCAGTTGGAGCCTTCACTGCATGAACTGCTGCGGTGGCCGATCCGCGAGCTGCACGTCACGTTGCCGGTCCGCATGGATGACGGCTCCGCCGAGATCTTTCACGGCTATCGCGTGCAGTACAACGACGCGCGGGGGCCAACGAAGGGTGGGTTGCGGTTCCATCCCCATGAGACGATCGACACGGTGCGCGCACTTGCGGCCTGGATGACCTGGAAGACTGCGGTGATGGACATCCCGCTGGGGGGCGGGAAGGGCGGCATCATCTGCAATCCGAAGGTCATGTCGCCCGGTGAGCTGGAGCGGCTCAGCCGTGCCTATATCCGGCAGGTCGGGCGTATTCTGGGAGAAGACATGGACGTGCCGGCGCCAGACGTCTATACGACACCCCAGATCATGGCTTGGATGATGGATGAGTACGCGTTTATGCGTGGACACAACGTGCCGGGCGTGATCACGGGCAAACCGCTGCCGTTGGGCGGCTCTGCAGGTCGTGGTGACGCAACCGCGCGTGGTGGGATGTACTGCGTCCGCGAGGCCGCGAAGCTTCTAAACGTGTCGACCGCAGGTGCGTCGATGGCGATTCAGGGGTTTGGCAATGCCGGACAGTACGGCGCAAGTCTGGGCCCTGAGCTGCTGGGCATGCGCATTGCCGCCGTGTCCGACTCGCAGGGCGGGGTCTACAATCCCGCAGGATTGAGCCCGGCAGCGTTGGTGGCGTACAAGCAGGCGACGGGATCGGTCGTCGGTTTTCCGGATGGGGAGGCGATCACAAACGCGGAGCTGCTGGAACTGGATGTCGATGTCCTGGCTCCGGCGGCGCTGGAGAATCAGATAACCGGAGAGAATGCAGCCCGCATCAAGGCCAAGATCATTGCCGAGCTGGCTAATGGTCCTACGACGCCGGACGCCGACGCGATCCTCTACGACGGTGGCCACTACGTGATCCCTGACTTCCTGTGCAATGCTGGCGGGGTGACCGTCTCATACTTCGAGCAGGTGCAGAACGCGTACGGTTACTACTGGAAGGAAGCTCAGGTCCACGAGCTCTTGGACGAGAAGATGACAACGGCGTTCCACGCGGTGGCGCAGACGGCTGACGACTACAAGATCGAAAATCGTATGGCGGCCTATGTGGTGGCAGTGGGACGCGTCGCTGAGGCGTGCAAGCTGCGGGGCTGGGTGTAGACGGTCTGGTTGATTCGTAGGGCGCACATTCCTGTGCACTCGTGCGAGAGTGCCTTGCGACGGGCGATGGTTGCTCTGTCGCAAGGCACCCCAACGCATGGGCGAGGCAGGCATTCCGCCCCCATCGGGGGCGAAAACGATGGCTCGCCTGATTGGACGCGAACACGACGGTGTGCCGGGAGGCTTGGTCCAGGTGCTAGCGCCGGGCACCGCTCTGCGACATGGCAAGGTAGCCGACGGCCCGCTCCAGCTCGTCGTTCATAACCATATGGAGCAGGCGTCCCTGAGCTGAGGCGGGCACGTCAATCACCTGTACATAGGGACTGAACGCGTCCAACTCCGGCAGGAGCTCGGTCAGACAGTTTGGCGCACCCTCAAGGAACTTGGTGTTGAGTACGGCCCCGCGGCTGCTCAAGGTGATAGGCAGCGGGTAGATGCCCGCCTCGACGAGATCCTGGAAGAAGTGTGTGCCGTAGGACGGCTCGGCCTCAGTGCCCTGCGCGGCGGATGACACCTCGACCAAGACGCGGGTGTTGTGGATGTCGGCATAGGTTACCTTCACGCCGAGATCCACGTCGGAGCTCCCCCAGCGACCCGGTCCGATCAACATGAAATCGGTGTTGGCCAGTTTCAGGTTGAGCCGGCCGATCACGCGTGCGATCTCCAACTTGAGCTCGTAAGATGGGGCGTGGTGGTAACGATCCGGAGGAACGTACACGATGTAGCGGATGTCCGTGACGGCGCCGTGCGGCACCAACTCCGTGGTCTGTAGGATCAGGTCCGTGGGCGCAATCGTGTCCGGGATGTCAACGATCTGGCGCTCTTTGTGGCTGATCTGGGGCCGGCACTGCAGGAGATGGACGGTGAATTCGGTGTGCGGGTAACCCTGACTGATCTCGACGGTGAACTCAATGTCGACCGGCCACTTGTGGAAGCGCTCGAGCTTCTCCAGTATCGCGCGCATCAAGCCGATGAACTCGGTATCTTTCACCAGTTGGTCGAATGTCAG
>JAFGNI010000756.1 GCA_016927095.1 Anaerolineae bacterium
AGAGCCGTCTCAATGTCCCCGGGCGATGCCGTCAGCCGGTTCCGTGACGATGTTGTCGAGATCGGCGTCTTCATGGCAGAATCGCTGCTGACATTGGGCTTCGGCGCCTTTGCCATTGCCGCCGCAGTAACGATGGTGCGGGTCAGTGCATGGACCACGGCTATCGCTTTTCTACCGCTGCTCGTCGCCATTGGCCTGAGTAACCGGGCATCCCAGAAGGTAGAGGGCCTGCGTACCGCCAGCCGCGAGGCCACCGCGCAAGTCTCGGGCTTCATCGGCGAGATCTACGGTGCCGTGCAGGCGATCCACGTGGCTCGAGCTGAGCCCAGGATCGTGAAGCGCTTTCACCAACTCGGTGAGGTGCGCGCTCGCGCAGTCGTCAAGGACCGCGTGTACACTACGGTGCTGCAATCGGCCTACCGGAGCATCGCAAGCCTGGGGACCGGGTTCGTCTTGCTGCTTATCGCCCGGGCATCGCGCGATGGCACGTCTCCCCTCAGCGTCGGCGACCTGGCCCTCTTCATGGTCTACTTAGCCTACGTCACGGAGTTTCCATGGGTCTTTGGCGGAAAGCTGGCATGGTACAAACAGGTCGGCATCTCAGTCCGGCGGCTGCTGGACCTTATGCAGGGCGCCGCTCCCGCACAGCTTGTAGCACCAACAACTTCTGATCCTGGCCAGTCGGCGGGCGAATCGACGATCACACCTCCTGCAGCACGGCAGCCCGAAGAGGTGCTTGCAGCGCTCGACGTCACGGGGCTCACATACACTTACGCGGGGTCAGACCGTGGCATACACGGCATCGACCTCCATCTCGAGGCCGGCTCCTTCACCGTGCTCACAGGCCGCATGGGCTCGGGGAAGACAACGGTGCTGCGCGCGCTACTCGGGCTTCTCGACGATAGCACCCAGGTCAGCGATGCCGGCAGGTGTGCGTTCCGGGGTGAGATCCGCTGGAACGGACGCCTGGTTGGGCGCCCTGCCGAGTTCTTCGTGCCGCCTCGCAGCGCCTACACGCCGCAGGTACCCTTGCTCTTCAGTGAGAGCCTCCGCGACAACATCCTGATGGGCCTGCCCGAGGACCGTGTTGACATGGCGGAGGCACTCTGGTTGGCCGTGCTGGATGAGGATCTGGGCGAGCTTCCCGCCGGCCTGGATATACTGCTTGGGGTCAAGGGGGTGCGGCTCTCAGGGGGACAGCGCCAGCGTGCGGCAGCCGCGCGGATGTTCGTTCGCGAACCGGATCTGCTGGTGTTCGACGACCTCTCGAGCGCCTTGGATGTGGAGACCGAGCAGCTGCTCTGGCAACGTGTGGATCGACTGCGAGAGCGCGGGGCAACATGTCTGGTCGTCAGCCACCGGAGGCCGGCATTACGGCGTGCAAGCCAGATCGTGGTGCTCAAAGATGGGCAGGTCGTGGCGTGTGGCACGCTCGATACGCTGCTCGAGACGTGCGAGGAGATGCAGCACCTCTGGCGCGGCGAGGCCTGACGCGCCCCGCTTCGGAGCGCCCGCTTCGGAGCGGCTAGGTCGCCAGTTGGCGGTCGCAGGATGCGGAGAGCTCCGTCAGGGCATCGGCAGCTTGTCGCTGGAGCGCGGCAAGTGTGTGAAGGTCGCGACCCAGCTCAGCGCGGAACGCGTAGTCGGGCCAGCGATCGTGGAACTCGGTCCAGTCGCAATAGCCCACGGTCACCTCGGCCATGATCTCGAAGACATTGATAGCCGCGTCCCAGGGCAGACCGTCGCCCACGAGCTCACGCGCGTCCTCCAGGAACCCCACAGCGCTGCGCTGGGTGCCCAGCATCCGCATCAGCGTGCGGTGAGCACAGCTGTCACCCGCAGTGCCGCACGAAGGACAGAACTCGACCTCATACATCCTTGCAGCGGCAGCAGTGTAGAGGGCCGCGCCGTAATCCAGGCCCTCCTCCGGTCCGCGGCCCCGTGCAATCTTGGCACCGACACGTAGCGCGCTAGCCAGGATCTTCTCCAGAGGCGAGCACGGTGCTATCGGGTTGAGCAGGAACGCTAGTTGTGCCTGCGCCGGTCCCCAGATAGTCTTCACCAGATCCTCAAAACCGAGGACGGTGGAGAAAGGAAGATCGTCAAGATCCTGGCTCCATCCGGTCAACACGCTCCAGGCGGGCCATGTGCGCAGGAGGACGGCATCGCCGCGATCGTAGGCCGCCCTGAGCCGGGCAAAGTGACGCTCATGAGGCTGTGGCAAGAGCCCCGTAGTAGCGAAGGCTTCGCGCGCCGCATCGTCCCACGGCGTCTCGCGCGTGACGCGATCCACCGTGAACCCCAGAGAGCAACCGAGGAATCCGATACGCGACTCGGAACCCGACTCCATCCACCAAGCCGTGCATTCCTCTCCGTGATCGAGCACGGGCGAGAAGGCCACACCCGCCAGTCCTGCCACCCAATCGTAACTCGAGGGACGATCCCAGGCGTGCAGCACAGCGACGAGACACGCGATGAACGAGTCGATCTGATTCGGATCACCTTCCACACACGTCTGCTCGCGCCGTAGGACCATCACTCTCTCCTTCCGCCTCGGCCTTCTCTGAATACGGATTGTAGTCAGGGCCAAAAACAGCACAAATCCCGTTCTGACGCGCTCCCGCGTTCTGACGCGCTCCCGCGTTC
>JAFGNI010000757.1 GCA_016927095.1 Anaerolineae bacterium
AGCGCGTCGACGTAGGTGGATTTGAGCTTGGCGAGCTCACGGTATGCCAGGATGGCGTCCACAATCGGGTGCTCGCCCTGGAGTCCCTCCAGGACGCTTGCGCGCGTTGAGTAGTAGCCGCTCTGTGTCTTGCGCGCCCCTCTCGTGGGCAGCGCCAACCGGTCAAAGAGGATCTCCGAGAGCTGCTGTGTGGAGTTGACATTGAAAACCTCACCCGCGTGCTGGTAGATCTCAGTCTCAAGCGCCTCTAGTCGTGTCGTAAGCTCCTCTGAAAGGCTGTTCAGCCACGCCCGGTCCAGCTTGATACCCGTCAACTCCATGTCCGCCAACACAGGCAGCAGGGCCATCTCGAGATCGCGGAACAGGTCGATCTGCTCGCGCTCTCTGAGCTCCGGTTCCAGCAGACGCGCCAGCCGGAACGTCATATCCGCATCCGCCGCGGCATAGGACATCACCTGTGCTACCGGTACCTGGGCCATCGTGATCTGATCGCGTCCCGAACCGATGAGCTCGGTGATCTCGGTCATCTGAACCCCGAGACGCGTCCACGCTTGGCTCTTGAGCCCCAGCGACGCATCGGGATTCAGCACCCATTCCGCCACCATCGTGTCGAAGAGCGGTCCCCCCAAGGGGAGACCCGCCTGGGCCAGCACCTTCATATCGTACTTGAGGTTGTGGCCAATCTTGGTGATATCCGAATTCGCAAAGACCGGCCCCAGGTGGTCGACGACCTGCTCGATATCGAGCGTCTGATCGCCCTTTGGCGCCCTCACGGGCAGATACCAAGCGCTGCCTGGCCTATCGGTCACAGAAATGCCGACTAGGTCAGCGGTCACGGCGTCGATCGCCGTCGTCTCAGTATCCACCGCCAGCGCCTTCGCGTTCCGCAACCGCGTCGCGAGTTTGGCCAACGCGCTCTCGTCCGCCACCAGATGATAGGCGCCCAGCTCCTCAGCCGAAGGCGCCCCGGTCCCCTCGGCTTCGAAGAGCAGGAGCTGCTGCCCGGCGTCCTTCTGGGGGGTGCCGGCGACGGGAATCCTGTCGACCAACGTCCTGAATCCCAGCTGGCGCATCAGATCCAAGAGCTTCTCGCGGTCGAACCCTTTGGTGATCTGCGCAGCGGAGAGATCCAGCTCAACGGGCGCGTCTCGCACGATGCGCCCCAGTTTCTGGCTCAGATAGGCATCTTCCTTCCCCGCCGTGAGCGCGCTTTGGTAGCGCCCTGATAGCTCATCAAGGTGTTCGAAGATGCTGTCAAGCGTCCCGTACTCCTGAAGCATCGTCGTGCCGCCCTTCTCCCCTACCCCCTTGACACCCGGTATGTTGTCGGAGCGGTCCCCGATCAGCGCCTTGAGGTCAATGAGTTGCTCAGGCGTCAGTCCATACTTGTCCTTGACCTCGTCAACCGTGTAGTGGATCGTATCGGAGAAACGCCGACCCGAGGTCAGCACCGTGGTGTGGTCATCCACGAGTTGGAGGGCATCCCGGTCCCCTGTCACGATCAGGACATCCAGCCCCCGTTCCTCTGCCTGTCGCGACAGCGTGCCCAAGAGATCGTCGGCCTCGTAGTCCTCCAGCTCGACGATGGGCATCCCGAAAGCCTCGACAATCTCCCTCACCCGCGCCATCTGACCGCGCATCTCGTCGGGCATCTTCTCTCTGTGTGCCTTATACGCGCCATACATGCCGACCCGGAAGGAGGGCCCCTTGTCAAAACAGACGATGATGTAGTTCGGGTTCTCCTCCTCCAGCACGGTCAGAAGCATGAGCAGAAAACCATAGGAGGCATTCGTTAGCTCACCAGAAGGCGATTGCAGATCTGCAGGCAAGGCGTGGAACGCTCGATACGCAAGGGAATGCCCGTCGATGAGCACAAGCTTTTCCTGAGGCATAGCTGACTCCCTGAAGAGGCTAGGTCTGGCCGCAGGACTGGGACCCGTCCGGGGCAGCCCCAGCCATCGTCCAGCAGGCAAACAAAAAAAGGGATGGAGGTCACCCTCCACCCCTATTCTACCATCGATTCCTGAGATCTCTACGCAGCCCGGCGCTTCATCGCTTCGCGATGATCAGCCCCGATGGCGTCCGCTTCTCGCCATCTCCGACCGGTTCCGGTTCTTCCTCAGCCTCGGGCACGGCGGGCGGCTCGGGGCTGGGCTGACCAGCCTCCGGTGCTATCTGCGCCGCCTTGGCCCGGATCTCGGCTAAGCGTTCGGCAGCTTCATCCTGTCCCTGTTCACGCAATGAATCTTCCATCGCCTCCAGGAACTGCAGGTATCGCGGGGTCAATGCCCGGCGAACAGCCTGGAGTTGCTTCGTCAGAGCCTCATCCGATGGCGCAGCCATAAGGCGACGGGTGAGCGCGATCTCCGGCGGCATCGTGCTTTCCATAGCCTGATTGACAACCGAGGTCACCTTCTGGAGAGCCTCGACCATCCCCTGATCACCCTGCTGCTGGGCTTCCTGGAGTTGCGATCCCAGCACGACGAAAAACAGATCATCCAGCTCAGACAGATGGCTGTTCGCCATCCGCGCCGGATCCTCAGTGGAGAGCAACTTCCCGAGCAACGTGGCACGTTCACGAACGGCGCCCTCACCGGCCTCGACAATGTGATCACGCAGATCAAGGATCTTGCGCCGCAGTTGCTTCAGCGCGGTCTCCTCATCCGCCGAGGCCTCTTCGATGCGAGCGTTCAGTCGTTGGAAGAACCCGTAGTCCATCAGGGAAACCCCAGACTCCACAAGAAGCCTGATGGTGTCCTCATCAGAGGCCTGATCGGAGGCCCGGATAAGCGCGTCCAACAACGTCTCGCGGGTTGGATTCTCTGCGTAGCTGCGGACGATCTCCGAGCGCTTTGCCAGCGCCTGACCCACTTCGGTCTCCTGCACCAGGTATTCGTGGAGCGCTTCGAGGTTGTCGGTATCCGCAACTTGTTGGCTACTTGCCTGCGTGAGCTGCATAACGTACTCGAGGAACGCAAAGAGGCCTTCGTCGACCAAGTCTGCCTTCTCGGCGACCATCTCGGGCCACTGATCCTGGGAGGCCTGCAGCAACGCTCCGACGAACTCGCGCTGACTTTGACTACGTGCCAGATCTTCTTCGGAGACACCCTCAAGCTCGAGAACTCGCTTCACCAGCGTATCCATGCTGATGAAGGTCTCCGGCTGCAACAGATAGCCTTTTCGCTCCTCCGGTGGCATCGCGTCCATCACTTGGCGCGTCAACCGTCCGGCGACCTTCTGACGCTCGACCATAGTAGGCCCGGACTCGATGGGCAGGTAGAGAAGCGCGATCTCCTTCTCTGGATCGTGGTAGACAAACGGCAGGTTCAACGCCCCGCCGGTCCCACAGCTCGGACAAATGGCAACATTCACCCCGCCGCTGAGCACCCGGGATGCCGCGTCCGGATCGGCGCGGACGTCCAGAACCTGCTGAACGGGCGTCTGGAAACGTGTCCCGCACGATGGGCAGGTCACGGCAGCTAGATATCTAGGTGGCATGCACTCGCTCCTTTTATCAACCTCACTGTTCTCGAATTGTCATTATACCAGACTCTCATCTCGCCAGATAGCTAAGCCCGTCTCCCGCGGCAACGCCACGTAGAAGGTGGAGCCCTGCCCCGGCGCGCTGCTCACCCAACAGCGCCCCCCATGGGCCTCAACAATGGCCCGGGTCAGGTAGAGCCCCAGGCCCGTTCCCGAGACGGCCCGCGTCTCCGGGCCTTCGACCCGGTAGAATCTGTCGAAAATGCGCTCTTGTTCATCCAGCGGAATGCCCACGCCTTCGTCGGATACGGAGACCACGATCTCCGCTGGATCGTGGCGCCCTGCGATCTCGACCTCACCGCCACGTGGTGAATACTTGATGGCGTTTGAGACCAAGTTGTCCAGCACCTGTTCCAAACGTTGCGCGTCGCCCTGAACAGTGGGAAAGGTCTCGGGGAAGGCGAGGACAAGCTCATGCTTGTTGGTGCGTGGCGCATACCTCTCCACGACGCGCTGGGCAATCATCCTGAGGTCGACCTCCTCAACATCGCGGAATGGCAGTCCACCGGCCTGCAGACGCGAGGCGTCGAGAAGATCGTCGACCAAGCGCGCGAGCCGGTCAGACTCCTGGATGATGTCCGAGAGCATCTCCTCCACCAGTGCCGGATTGCCCCGTGCCCGGGGATTCAGCAGGGTCTCTGCATAGCCCTTGATGATGGCAACCGGTGTCTTGAGCTCGTGTGAGACGATCGAGATGAAGGTGTCCTTCAGCGCGTCTGATTCCCGGAAACGGGTGATGTCGCGCACGGTGCCGATGATGTTGAGCAGTTGGCCACTCCGTGACATCAGCGGCGCATACGTGATAGCTAAGGAAACCAGGCTACCGTTACGTCGCCGGAGATCGCCCTCAACATAGAGCGCACCCCCGACACCATTGAGCGCGCCCTCCTCCGTAGGCCACCCCTGAGCCACCGCGTCCTCGAGCGTCATCTCAGAGCTTCGACGCGTCCAATCAATAACCTTGCCATGGTGCCGGTCGATCGCCTCGTCGGCCCGCCAACCCGTCAGGGCAACCAGGGCACGGTTGAAACGCTCGATCCTGAGATTCGGACGCAATACCATCATGCCGTCAGCGCTTGCGTCCAACAGAGCATCAAGCCGCCGCCGCTCAGTCTCGGCGGACTCGTAGAGCCGCGCGTTGTTGACAGCCACTGCGGCGTAGTCGGCAAAGCTCGACAGGATCTGGCGATCGTCTGGCGAGAAGCGCGAGCTGTGCGCTCGGAAGATGAAGATCACGCCGAGCAGCTGCTGTTCAGCGACCATCGGGAGGGCCACCACTTGGCGCAAGAGCAGCCCGGTCTCCTCAGCGATCTGCCCCAACTTGTCAGCCAAGTCTGGCATCGCGAAATCCTCGATCCGATCGACATTGGGCACGTTGGCCACCAGCGGTCGGAAGGAATCCACGAGGGCTGGCGGTAGCCCGTAGCTGGCCCAGAAGTCGAACTCGCGCCCACTACGGCTCGGAGCACCTTCGTTGCTGAGAGCGATCAAGCCCGATTCGCCCTGCAGCATGTCGACGGAGGCCTGCAGAATCAACCGCAGCACGGCACGTATGTTGAGCCGCGAGACCATCGCGCGCGTGATGCTCAGCAGATAGTCCCGTTGCCGGATCCGGAAATCGAAAAGATTCAGTGACATAGACCTAGGTCAGGGCAGCCACTACTGCACAAAGAACGTGAAGCCCTCCGCCATCTGGACGGCCACCTGGCTGACCAGTTGCGGGAAGACACCTAGCAGGATGGTGCCGGCAAACAGCGCGAGGATCAGCACCAGGACAACAGGATCCTCGCGCCTGAGCGCAATGGCTTCCGCGCGGCTCTCCGCTGAAGAGAGAAGCACGCGCGTGGCATTGACCAGCCCCATCATCACGCCGGCGCTACCCAACAAAGCAAACACCGCCTGGAAGACATTGGCCTCGGCCAGAAGCCGGTAGAGACCCCATCGGGCAGCGAACCCCAGGGAGAGCGGGAATCCTGCCATCGCCACGCCGCCAAGCACAAAGGCCAAGGTGCGCCAAGGCACGACCCAAGCTGCACCGATCATGGTCGCAAGACGGTCGTCGCCCTGGTTGAACCGCCGCAGACCGTCAAGTCCCAAAGTCATCAGCCCCAGAGCCAGTGGGCGCGCCATCAGCATCAAGACGGTCAACGCGAGCCCGGTGGCCTGCCGCGTGCCGAGCGCGAGGAACATGGCGCCGTTGTCGACCAAGGTAGCATAGCCGACGAGCCGGCCCAGACGATTCTGGGCGGCTGCCAGCGCGCCGCCGGCCACCATCATGATCAGACCCACCGTGGTAAAGAGCGAGCCAAATGCGACCTGGTCGCTGAGCCAGCTGTAGGATTCAAGGTACGCCAATAACAGAAACCAGACCGTGCCCAAGTTCACGGTGAACAGAAAGGTGACCACCGGCGGCGAGCCGTCCGTGGCGACACTGGAGAGCCAAGCCTGAAAGGGCACCGCGCCCAGCAAGAGGGCGAAGGAAAGCGCCAACAGGGTCGTCGCGGAGCGCAAAAGGCTGGTATCGCTGGGGAAGATCGCGAACTGCTCAAGAAACAGCTGGGTCACCATCAAGCCTGGCAGGGCCAGCGTCACATACGACATGTACTGCAGGCCGCCGCGGGCGCTACCACCGTACCGGTTTCCCTCATCATCGATGATCGGCTCATGGAGCGGGAACACGGTCAGTATCGCAGCCATCTCCATCAGCAGCGCGGCATAGACCACTTGCTCAACCATCAGAGCGCTGGCCAAAAAAGCAAGAATCGCCAATCCCACTGGGAAGAAGTTCGAATGCGGCAGCAGCCGCCACGCAAGCACGAATAGCGCCGTCGCTGTGAAGGTGATCATCATAATAGGGAGCCGATCCACGGGTTCGATGACCGCAGCGCGTCCCAGGAAAGTCAGCGGCTCACCTAGCAGCACCGTCAGGGGTCCGATGGTCAGCGCCTCATCGAGAGGCACCACCGCCACGACGACACCGATCATGGCCGAAACAGCCGCTGCAAGCCACGCCATCACCCCGGTAAAGCGGCGCAGCACCTGGAGCACCACACCCACAGCCAGCAATGCGCCGACGATGAACAGCGGGCCAGGCAAGCTCACAGCGGCACCTCAGCCACCGTCAGGTACGAAGTCGCCAGCCCTACCAGCAGGCTCACGACGACCAGCAGGCCGCTCACAAGAAGGCCGGGATCCTGGGCGGTGTAGAAAATCTGGAGTGCCGTGATCAAGTTCAACACGCCGACCCCAACGATGGTTGGGTCCGCTTCCTCAGTCCCAAAGAAGAGCACCGCCAATACAACAAGCAGAAGGCAAGCCAGCCCCAAATCCGGCGAGACATAGGGCAGCGAAAACCGCTGGGAAGCCAGACGGGCGATCACCGTGGCAGTGAGTAAGATCAAAACCCTGAATGGCAGATTCGTGGCCCATGCCACCAGCTGTCCGGGCTGGCGCACCGTCTGCCACCGCACGCGCGCACTGAGCAGAAGCGCCGCGGCGATCAGCCAACCGACCAGGATATTCATCAACGCCATCTCAGGTCGCGTATCGAAAACCCGGGACAGCAAGACGCCGACGAACACATAGTGCACCAGCAGCGCGAGAAATCGAATCCGCCACTCATTGATCAGGTAGATCGTAGCGCCGGCCACAAAGATGCCCCAGGCTGCCGGTAGCGACACGAAATCCGAGAAGCGATCCAGCCAGACCAAGAACGAGTTCATCGGCCGCCCGCCACCATCAGCACGAGCAGAAGGATGAGAACCGACCACAGCACGGATCCCCTACCCTCCACAACATCAGCGGTCACCCGTAACACCCCCAACAGGTTATTGGCGCCCTGCCACACGGAGCCGTAGAACCAATCCAGATCCAGCAGCTCGTGCAACGTGTGCGCTCGATGCCAGATCGCAAGGATCCTCTCGCCGCGAAGTGCCAGAAAGCAACCACCCACTGTAGCTAGAACCCAGAGGGCGAAAGGTAGGGGCGCGATCGTCGGCACCTCCGCCGCGAGGCTTGCAGCAAGAACCGTGACTACGAGAACGGCCATCCCCACAGCCATCGGTAGCGCCCGGTGGCCGTAGGCTGGGGTGACACGTCCTTCGGCCTGCTGCGCGCTTCCCCGAACGAGTGCCGCGACCGCCGTGAGGAGCCCGACAAGATAGAGTAGGAGGACACCCAACGGCGCCGCGTCCAGCGCCCCGTGGTAGAGGCGCAGCAGGGGCGAGGGCGGCGCCCCCATCAGCACGAGCACTGCTATGACCGTCGACCAGGACCACGCGAAACCCCGACGCTCATAGCGCCGCGCGATAGCCAGAAGCGCCAGGCACGCGACCCAGATGCCGGCGCCCAAGACGAGGCTTTCTGGATCATCGGTGATCACAGCGCCGGTAACGAGAGCTAGCAGCAGACCGTAAGCAGCAGGCAGGAGCGCCCCGCGACCGCTGTGGGTCAGAGCCTTCACCCCCGACCAGAAAACGGAGAGCCCGGCCCAGACGACAAGCCAGTCAGAGAGTCGTCCTTGTCCGGGCAGCGAGAGCAACCTGTAGAGGAGTCCAACGCCCAAGAGCGGACTGATCGCGCCGGCTAGCGTGAGAGAGCGTGCCCGGCCCCATGATTCGGCGTGGACCACCTGGAACGGGTAGAAGCCGAGCCGCAAACAAGCGGCAACCAATAGCAGGTTGAAGGAGGATGCACTGGGCCGCATCAACCACCAAAGGCCGCTGGCCCCCTCCTCCAGCAGGAAGAACGACACAATCCACAGCAGCAGCGACGCGATGCCACTGAGCGTCACGCCCCAAACACCCCGCTCCCCTTCCACGGCGCCGGATGAACGCCCCAGGAACCAGACGATATCAAACAGCGACCACATCGCCAGCATCATGAGCAGGGAACCCGCAGTCAGCGCCTGCCATAGGATCAACACGTAGAGAACCAAGAGGGGGCCGGTATGCCGCAGCGAGGGCAGCCGCTCGCCCACAGTTACCCAGAGAAGGCCTGCGAACGCCGCGCAGATCGACACGATACACCACCAGAGCGGAGGGGCGATATCCAGAACCATCAGCCCGTGGGTCACGCTGCTAGGCGTCCACACCGACAGGACCCAGCGCCCCGTAGCCGGGGAAAGACAGAAAACCAAGGTCAGGATCGTCAACCACACGGCCGAAAGCGGCTTTCGCAAGTGGCGCAATGGGGGAACAGAGCCCAGGCCCAGTAGCAGCAAGCTGCCGCCGAATCCCAGGTACAGCAAGAGCGTATTGAAGTAAGCCATAGTCGATCCCACCGGTCGATTCTAACATAGAAGACCTTCATGACAAGCCGCCGAGATGCGATAGCCCTGTCCCTGCACACCTTTAGCTTCACTCGCGCTCACGTATCAGAAGCAGCGTCAGCGGCGCGTCGTAGACGCGGTAACTCTCGTCAAGATGCGGCAGCCGAAGGGCCAGGGGGGTCCCACAGCGCGCCGCCAGCGATACCGCAACCGGCAGACCCGCATCGGCGAGGGGATCATCGGTGATGGAGAGTGGGCCCACGTGCGGGCACCGCGCGAAGAGAGTAAGCGACCGCCGGGCGAAAAGGTCAGCGTACCAGGCAAGGACCGCCCCATAGGTCTCAGGTTCTCGAGAGAGCGTGCCGTAGGCACGCCGGCTGGCAATAGCCACAACGTCGGCGTTCGACGCCAGCCCCAGCCAGGCAGGCGCCTCACCACCTGCCCCTTCGTAGACGGGAAGCGTCACTTGCGTGTGGACGGCAGGATCACGATCCGGCAGCGGCACCGGCAACGGATGGTCCCAGGCCTCCACCGCGATCGTCGCGCCGGCATCGACATTCGCATAGAGCCAGCGAGAGGCCGCCACCCACGGATGCGGCCGAACGTAGACCCCGACCTGCGCGAGGCCCAGGAGACCGGTGGTCAGGACGAGGATCACACCCAGCGACCGCCGGCCAAGGTCCCGCGCGCGCGCCGGCCCGTCGCCCACAACGATCGTGACTGCCCAACCGATCCACCAGGGATAGAGGGGCAGAAGGTACCGGGGGAACTTCACCTGAAGGCTCCCTATCACCAGCAGCAACGTCACAACCCACAACCACGAGGGCAGAAGATACGCGGCCCGAGTTGTGGGTATCGACCCCTTCCTAAAGCCGCGCCCAACCCGCATCACAAGGGCAACCGCACCCAGAAGCACCACACCAGGCCCGAGGCCCCAGAGGGCCATCTGCTGGAGCGGGTAGAGGATCGGGGTAGTGCGAAGGTATTGCTGCGTGTAGGGGAGGACATAGCGACCGCTCACCAACATGCTCTGAACGAGAGGGCCCTGCCAACAAGCGACAGGTGTCATGACCGCCCACGGCGACGCAAAGACGAACGCCACCACCGCCGGCCCGCAGAAGCGGAACGCACGCCAGCCCAGCATGCCGCCCAGCTTCACACCCCTGGGGTGGCCCTGGGGGGCAATAGCCGCCAGCACGATGAGCGGAACCGCCCCAACGGCGAGAGAGGCCTTGCAGGCAACAGCGAGGCCTGTCAAGGCCCCCGCAATGCGCCATCGACCACGCGCAGCGGCAAGAACGCTGCCACTGGCCAACGCAGCACCGAGGGGGTCCACCGTGTAGAAGTGGGCTTGCTGGATCAGCCCGGGCGCCAGCGCTGCCAGCAGCGCCCCCAGCGGACCCGCGCGAGGTCCGGCCAACTCCCGGGCACAGGCGCCCGCCAGGACGACCAGAATGACGCCCACCAGGGCGGAGACCAGGCGGGCCGCAAAGAGGGGATCCGCCCCCGGCGCAGCCACCAGGAGGATCTGGGCCAGCGTGACAGCCAGCTGCCCGTAGGGGAACTGCGGGTTGGCGCGGCAGACATTGCCGAGCAGAGGGGTGTTCTGAGCGGCCCCTAGAAGAAACCGTTCGTCAGGATGCGCCGCGATGCCCCCATCCCAGGCAGGTTCGACAGCCCGGAAGGATAGCGCGGCAAACACGACCCCAAACCAGAGCACTCGGAGCACCCAGTCTGGCGAGATCGCCGTCGCGCCGCCACCATCGCCCCTTCGCGCCAGAGGCCACACCCCGCCTCCTGTCTCAACCTGACCCGGCGCTGGCACCCTTGCCCCCTCACTTGCTGTTGGTCTGCGCATAGGCCTAGTATACCAACCTTCGACCCGCTGTCTGGCACTGTGTCCTTTGGTCAGGAGACTCCCAGACCTATGGCTCGGCAGCCACTATCACGCTTGCGACGGATCCCCATCCGTCGCTCCGCGGTCCTACGGCCAAACTCCCTGGGGAACTAGCACAGAACCTACTTTGTCATCGGTCAGGGCTATCGCATTTGGAACACAAGACGGGTCACTTGTCATTCCGAGCGAGTCCTACGATCATCCGTATCGACAAGCCCTGCCAGCGAGGAATCTCCTGCCTCGAGCCCGGG
>JAFGNI010000181.1 GCA_016927095.1 Anaerolineae bacterium
TGGCGTACCACCTCGAAGTGCTCCAGCTCGTCGAGGCCTTCGAAGGGCGGGATAAGCACGTTCCACGCGGTGGCAAGCGCCACGAAGGTGGCGATGGTGAGCAACAGGCCCACCCTGGATGCGCGCGAGGCTTTCCCACGATCCACGGTTGCGTGGTTGGTGGTCAACATATGCTCGGGGAGTATAGCATGCTTCGCAGGACTCACGATGGGTTTGCCTACAAGCTGGTGCCGACTACAATCGGGTTGGGACAATGTGGAGGGGAGGGTGGACTATGGATGAGCAGCGCGATGAGGAGAGCCGCCCGGCAGCGGGAGGCCCAGGGCCGGTAGTGGAGTCAAGCAACTGGGGACGTCAGATCGTGGGGGCGCTTATTGGCGGAGGGCTAGTCCTGATCCTGGGAACGGTCGCTCAGCAACTCGGGTGGGTGCAGCAGAGCCTGGGGCGTTACGTGATGTGGGGGGGTGTCGTTGGGGCGCTTTTTGGAGCCTCTGAGACCCTGGAGCGTGCAGGTCGTCGGCTGACGCGTCGCGATGAGGCCTGGCTGAATATCACGGTTTCGCTCATCGGGATGGCAGTCGTCTTCGCAGCACTTCTCGGCCTAACGCGCGGCGTTTTTGCCCTGATTCAATGGTTCGGCTAAGCGCGGGTTCCGCCAGAACCCAATAGGGCGCGAAGATACGGAGCATATCCGTATCTTCGCGCCCTTCAATGGTGCGAGTGGCTTGTGGCGCCCAGAGCGGCTCGCTCAGGACGGCTTGGCATAGCCAAGGGGCTGTCTGATCACTCTGCCTTTGGCACCTCGTAGTCCTCGGTATGCGCCCGGAGATCGAGGATCTCGCTCATGTTGCTGTGCACGGTTGTGAACGATTCTGCGGCTAACTCCACCTGACCCGCCACGATTGCTTCCCAAACTACGCCGACGAGAAGGAGCGAGAGATTGTAGCTGGCGACCGCGATGGGACTCCTTGTCGGGATGATGACGGTCACGTCAGCCTCCCGCGCCGGCAGGACAGTCCCAGAGTTGGTAATGCACACGGTCTTGAGACCCTTCTCGCGGGCCATCTTCACAGCGTAGCCGGTGTCAAGACCCGGAATGCCGATGGCCAGGGCAAGCAGTGCCTCGCCCTCTTTCATTTGGGCAACCACAGCGGCGGTTTCGGAGATGCTGGGCTGGAAATGCGCGGCTGGGATGCCCACGGTGGGATACAGGCTCTTCGCCAAGTAAGCGGCGACGTCGTACGACGTAAACTCGCCGGTGATCCAGATGCGGCTCGCGCCCTTCAGGATCTCCGTGGCCTGCGCGAGTGACTGCGTCTCCGTGGTGCGGAACTGCTGGAGGTGCTGTTGCGTGTTATCGAGGATGACGTTAATGACGTCTTCCTCGGTCTTAGCTTCCTTAGCCTCGCGGTAGGTTGCCGTGACCTGATCGCGTACGTACCGCTTGATCTCACGCGAGAGTTCACGGTAGCCTGAATACCCGATCTCCTGTGAGAACCGCACAACGGTCGCTGGGTCTACACTGACGCGGCGTGCCAACTCGCTGGCCGTGAGAAACGCGGCATCGAGCGTGTGCAGCATGATGAAGTCTGCCAGTTTCCTGAAGCCGGGAGTCAAGGCGTCATAGTACTCGCGAATTCTTTCCTTAAACACGTTCGACCTCCTCTATCAATAGCGTCCGGTGAGATGTAGCTTCATTGCCTGGCAGAGCGCCCGAGCGGAACCGGTCCGGGCCAACTTGACCAGCGACGGACCTGTCTATTCGTACAGCAGGCGGGCGCAACTGTCCCTCTATCTGATTGCATCCTGCCAGATATTCTGAGGTCCAGCGACCTCGTATTCTGCGGTCTCGGCTCTCAGTTTCAGGAGTTTGGCCATCTGTGTGTTTAGCTCGCGTGCCTGAAGCTCCATCTGCTCCGTGGCCGGCGTCATCAGGGCTTCGAACATGAGGCTGGCCACCTCGAGCATCGGGCCGAAGGAGGACACACCTGCTGGGCTCTTGTGCGGCACGATGACCGAGATGTCGGCAATTCGCGCCGGCAGGGCCACGCCAGATCCGGTAAGGGTGATGGTCGTGACCCCCTTCTCGCGGGCCAGGCGGACGGCGTAGCCGGCATCAATGCTGGGCTCACTTCCCGCAAATGTGAAGAGCACGTCACCCTTCTGCATACGCGCCAGTACGGCACTGGTGCTCGCCATGCTCGGGTCGAAGGCAATAGCCGAGAAGCCTTGGGTACTCAGCTTCTTGGCCAAGAACGCCGCGATGTCGAAACCTGAGAACTCACCAGTACACCAGATTGTGTTGGCCCGCCTGAGGGCCTCTACTGCGTCGACGACGCTGGCGAGGTCGGTTGTGACGAAGTACTCCATATTCTGGCGTGCGTTTTCGACCAGACCACGCAGCATCTCCTCACTGGACCCAGCTTCGAGTACCTTGCGGTAGGAGGCGGTGACGCGGTCACGCACATAGCGCTTGATCTCGCGTGAGAGCTCTCGGAATCCCGAGTACCCCAGTTCCTGAGCGAAACGGACGACGGTGGCGGGATCGACACCAACCCGTCTGGAAAGCTCCGTCGCTGTCAAGAAGGCGACATCAAGGGTACTATCCATGATGAAGTCCGCAAGCTTGCGAAACCCTGGCGTAAGGCCGTCGTAATTCTCGCGAATACGTTCCTTGAACATGGCGAGCCTCCCAACTCTATGAGCTTTGGCCTACTTCTGGCACGATGGCGCGTGTTCCGATGTGTACCAGTTTGCTGAGGAATATTTTGTTTCAGCAACATGCTATCACTCAAAATGCCGTATGTCAA
>JAFGNI010000182.1 GCA_016927095.1 Anaerolineae bacterium
GATTGTCAGCTATGACGGCTGTTGCCGGTGTGCTAGCCAGTTGTGGGCAGCCGCCTGAGGAGACTGCGGCGCCGGAAGCCCCGGAGGAAGTGGCGCCTGAGGAGCCTGAAGAGGAGGAAGTCGAACAGCCGGAGCCTGAGGTAACTGAAGAGCCCGAAGAGCCCGAAGAGCTCGAGGAGCCGGCGCCCGAAGCGCCGGAAGCGCCAGCCTCCACTTACAGCGAGGCCCCGAGTCTCGCCGAGAAGGTTGCGGCAGGCGAGCTGCCGCCTGTCGACGAGCGTCTGCCCGTAGATCCTATGGTTATCGCGTTGCCGTGGTCAGATATCGGGACCTACGGCGGCACGCTTCGTAAGGTCACATCGGGCGCCGAGTTCGGCGATGAGCAGGTCTTCCAGTACTCCGCCTCCCCCCTACACTGGACCGATGGGGGGGCCGGTGTGGGCCCCGGGTTGGTGGCGAGCTGGGACACGAACGATGACGCCTCAGAGTGGACCTTCTACTTCCGCGAAGGTGTGAAGTGGTCGGATGGAACCCCGCTGACAGCAGATGACGTTCTCTTTTGGTGGGAGGATATGGCCCTGAACGAGGACTGTGCTGAAGCGATCCCCGCGTGGGCCCTGGTGGGCGGCTCGCCTATGGAGGTGGAGAAGGTCGACGACTTCACCTTCCGGTTCAAGTTTGCTGCCGCGGCGCCCCTGACGGATTTTGAGTTGGCGAGTCACCCGAAGTTCGGGACGACGGCTTGCCTGGTCCCTGCGCACTACATGAAGCAGTTCCATCCAGACTACTCCGATGCTGAGAACTTCGAGACCTTTGTGGAGATGCAGAACTGGTGGACGAACCCGGAGCAACCGGTGTTGCTGGCCTGGCAGCCGAGCCAGCTTGAGGTAGGGCAGCGTATGGTGATGGAGCGAAACCCCTACTTCTGGTGTGTGGACGCTGCCGGCAACCAACTACCTTACATCGATACCGTGGACATCTCCTACGGCGAGGATCTTGAGGTCCTGAAGCTGCGGGTCATCAACGGCCAAGTCGATTTCCTGAGTCATCCCTTCTTCGCCCTGCGCGATCTCTCACTGCTGAAGGAGAACGAAGCCGCCGGCGATTACCACGTCGAGCTCTGGGAGAGCGGTGCAGGCGGTGCACCGGCTTGGACGGTCAACTGGAACCAGCCCGATCCCGAGAAGCAAGAGGTGATACGCAAGCCGGCTTTCCGCCAGGCGCTCTCCCATGCGATGGATCGCGAGCAGGTGCGGCGGCTGCAGTTCTTTGGCCTAGGCGGCCCGCCCAGCACAGGTACTGTCTCGCCCAACACCTCACAGTTCAACCGCAGTCCCGAGGGCAAGGCCATTTTCCAGGAGTGGCGCGATTCCTACGTCACCTTCGATCTGGATAAGGCCAAGTCGCTCCTGGATTCGATCGATGTCGTGGATCAGGATGGTGACGGCTGGCGCGAGCTGCCGAGCGGCGCCAAGCTGGAGTTTGTGCTCTATAATAACTCCGCCGACTTTGCCGAGGCCGGCGAGTTGCTGGCCGAACAGTGGCAAGCTTTGGGACTGAACTGCGTCCACACGATGGTCCCTGGCACGCAGATCAACACAGACTGGTCTAGCGGCAACAGCGATGTCCGCATCTGGGGCGGCGGCGCCCCTGATGGCCCGGACATCCTGGGCTACCCGGCCTGGATCGTCTCCCATGGCAGCATGGGACGCTGGGCCCCGCTCTACGGTTCTTGGATGGCACTCCAGGGCACGTCGCGTGAAGGCGTGGATGCCGACAAGGATCCGCGCGACCGCCAGCCGCCGTGGGAGGAACCGTCGCCCGACGATCCCAACTACCGGCTCTTCGAGCTCTACAAGCAGGCCATCGTGGAGCCTGACATGCAGCGGCGCGACCAGTTGCTCTTTGATATGGTGAGGATCCATATCGACGAGGGCCCCTTCCTGATGGGGGTGATCGCCGATCTGCCGCGCATCGTCATCGTGGGCAACCGGGTCCGCAATGTGGCCACCGCGGAAGAGATCCCGCTGGGTGGCTGGCTTGGGCCGTGGGTTGTAGCGCAGCCTGGTGCCACCACCTATCCGGAACAGTACTACCTGGAGGCATAGCCCCCGCCGGGCATGCGGGTCAAGCGGTGCCGGGCCGTCGTGCTCGCGCCGCTCTGACGTGTCGACGTTGATGGGGGCGGAGATCCCCTCCGCCCCCTCACACCTAAGGAGACCAATGCGGCATGGGTAAGCCAAGTATCGTCGACTCAGAGAAGTATCGTGTATCAGCGCATCTTCCGGAATCATTGCTCGTTTGGGGCACCTTGACCGAGCTCGGGGACCAGATCCTGACCGTGGCGGCCCCGGAGACGTTGACCGTGGCAGTGAGGCTGGATCGGGATGTGTCCGCGGGCTACAGTATCGAGTTCTGGACGCACTTCGTCTCCGACATGCAGCGTCCACAGATGGATGCACCTGACGGCCCGGCACACTTCAGCTGTGACAGCCCGGTCGAGGCTGTGCCGTTTGTCCACCCCGATGCCAAGGTCCACGGCCCTGGCTCATTCTTCCCGTATCGACGATATGCCGGCGTACGTTTGCAGGAGCCGGCGCCGGCCGGTACCGAGTTCGTCTTCAGGGTGGCTGACGTCAGCATGCAGACCTATGAGGAGACACTCTTCAACCTCCGCTTTGCCATTCTCGAAGGTGATCGGGTGATGGGCTATTTGGGCGATGCCTATTACGTGGTGCGCGGCGCCGGCAGACATCACCTGTGGATCACCGCCCCCACGCGGGTGACCACCGGCGAGCCATTCGACGCCAAGATCGTCGTCCTCGACCGGTGGGGTAACAAGACCGGCGACCCGCTAGAGGCCCTTGCCTTCGAACTGACTGTAGATGGAGACAATGTGGCGGTTGAAGGGGGTGAGGTGGTCTTCGACCCCAAGTGGCAGCAGCACGTTGTGCGTGGCTTGCGTGTCAACGACGAGAGCGTCGTCTACCTCCGTGCCCGGCTCCGCGACGATGCCGCGGTGAACGGCCTCAGCAACCCGATCGTCGTGAAGGATACTTGGGATGGTCGCATCTACTGGGGCGATATGCACCAGCACGGCTACTACCATGACGGTCGGGGCACGCCTGCCGCCAACTACGAGTACGCAATCTCGACCTCATGTCTCGACTTCCTGACGGTCGCGCCCCACGAGGAGGCAACCTTCAACCCACCCTCAATCCATATGGCCGGGGCGCCGCCTCAGACCGGATGGGAGGAAATGCAGGCGGCTGCCGCTGCTTACGACGGCGATGAGATCGTGGCGATCCTGGGTTCGGAAGCGAGTAGCCTGGGCCGCGTGGCCGCGCATATGAATGCCTACTATCTTGACCTGGATAACCGCCCGGAGTTTGAGCGGATGGGCCTGTTCTACCGCAGCGGAGAGAACATCGACCTGACCAAGGAAGACCCGGCAGCGTTCTATGCGAGCTACTTGGCGGAACTGGAGCGCTCCACGGGCGAGTTCCTGCTGCTGCCCCACGCTCACGCCTGTGGCGGGCCGGGCAAGTTCGACCTGCCCAAGCGACCGGAGTACCAGACCAACATCGAGATCTGCTCGGTCCACGGCGTCTTTGAGGAGTTCTACCGCCAGTGGCTCAAGCACGGGCACTTCGTTGGCGTGCACGGCAGCGGCGATAACCACATGACCTCCACGGGCAACGGTAATCCTGGGTATCACTATCCCAATACGAATGGCCTGGCGGCAGTCGTCGCGACGGAGCGCACGCGTAAAGGTGTCTTCGATGCCTTCCGGCAACGTCGGACCTATGCTGTCACGGGCAACCAGCGTATCTACCTGGACTTCTCTGTCAACGATGCCGCGATGGGCAACATTGTGGTGAATGGGGCGTCGACGCGGACCCTTCATTTGGACGTAGCCGGCACGGCGCCCGTTATGCGGGTGGAGCTTCTGAAGAACAACGAGGTGATCCGGTGTTTCGAGCCGGTTCTGGCGCGTCACGACACGCTTCGCCTTGCCTGGACTGACTCGTGGGGCTCCCGGCGCGTGGACGACTCTCTGACGACGGGCACCCTCTCGCTGGACGGTGGCGCCCTGTCGGTGGTCGACCGGCTGCATATGTACCACCGGACTGATAGGATCGAGGCCACGTCCGACAACGACGAGGTGGTGTTCCGCACAAACGGCTACTCGGGGATCACCCGTGGGGTCGTGATGAAGGTGACGAGCGAATCACCTGAGGCTGCAACGCTGCACTTCGGGATTCACGATGAGCACCTGGGTGACCTGCTGTTGGACGAGGTGCTCGACATCCCCTTGCGTGAACGCAGGAGCGTGCACGTCCGACCTCTGGGGGATCGCGTCCTACGCCCGTGTTTCACCAACGAACCCTACCACCCCGAGTTCACACTGGAGGTGGACTGGGTGGATCCGAGTTGGGCGAAGGTTCTCTCGCTCGATTGGGAGGACGACGATGGCGCCCCGGCCTTCTATTATGTGCGGGTCGAGCAGATCGACGGCAATATCGCCTGGTCGAGCCCGGTGTGGTTCGTGACCGAGTCGCCTTTTGGGAGCTAGCCTATGCTGACCTTCATCGCCCGACGCTTTGTCTATATGGTGGTGACCATCCTGTTTGTCTCGGTGATGGGCTTCATCATCATCAACCTGCCGCCGGGAAGCTACCTCGACTACTACATCTCGCAGCTCGAAGCCCAGGGCACGTTGACTTCTGAGAGCCAGATCGAGACCCTGAAGCGGCAATATGGCCTGGACGATCCGCCCTACGTGCAGTACGTGAAGTGGGCCACGGGTTTCTTCCGCGGCGACTTCGGACGGTCGTTCCAATACAACCGGGACGTGAGCGAGCTACTTTGGGGTCGGCTGGGTTTCACCATGGTGATCTCTGTAGCGTCGTTGGCCCTGACGTGGCTGATCGCAATACCCATCGGCGTCTACTCAGCCACCCACCAATACTCCCTGGGCGACAGCGTCTTCACCGTCGTGGGCCTTGCTGGTCTTTCGATCCCCGACTTCATGTTGGCGCTGATCCTGATGGTCTTCGCATCGCAGGTGCTGAAGCAGGAGGTGGGCGGGCTCTACTCACAAGCCTTCCTGGATGAGCCGATGAGCTGGGCGAAGTTCGTAGACCTGCTGAAACACTTGTGGATCCCGACGCTCGTGGTGGCGACCAGCGGCACGGCGGGGCTGATTCGTATCATGCGCGGGAACCTGCTGGACATCCTCAATATGCAGTACGTCCAGGCGGCCCGTGCGCGCGGGCTGAAGGAGCGCAAGGTCATCGTCAAGCATGCCGTGCGCAACGCCGTGCACCCCCTAATCATGTTGCTGGGGATGAGTCTCCCGGGCATTATCTCGGGCGCCACGGTGGTCTCGATTGTCCTCAGCCTGCCCACCACAGGACCGCTCTACTTCAACGCGCTGCAGCAGAAAGACATGTATCTGGCTGTGACTTTCCTGATGTTCCTTTCCATCGCGCTGGTGATTGGGAACTTCCTGGCGGA